>JBAYZM010000092.1:0-9070 GCA_041672515.1 Arcobacteraceae bacterium | reverse complement strand
TAAAACTGAGCCATTGGCTTGTTTGGCTACTTTATTAAATTCATAAATCTCTTCTTTTCCACATAATTCAAATTCACATACTACTGACATTTCTTATCCTTTAATAATCTCTTTAATTGTTTCAAAGGTAATTTCTTCTAATTCTTCATAATAAAAATCTATGCTTACAAAATGGTCTAATTTTTTCACATAATACAAATCATCTGCAATGGATTCAATGATTGGGGCGCTGACTGTTGGCAATACAGGAACTGCCACAGAGACTGATTTTGCTTTTAAATTAATGGCGGTTTTAATACATGCCATCATGGTTAAACTTGTATTTAAGCCCTCATCAACCAATAATACATTTTTATTATGAAGATCTGCTAATTTCTCACCTTTTCTATATTTTTGAATATACTTCAAAACCTCACTCTCATACACACTTCTAGATTTTGAAAATACATAATCTAAACTAATATCAAACGCTTTGACTAACTCCTCATGAATAACTACCTCCTCACTTTCCGTTACGATTGCAATCTCACACTCACTGTTATTGGGGGCTTCTATTTTATATGAAAACATATAATCGAACGATGCTTTAAGCACTTTTGAGAGTTCATACGCAATAGGAACACTACCAGCCGATGTAGCAATCACAATCCAATCTTCAAATTTCATGGTGTCTGCGGGTAAAACATCCAGCAATAATTCTGTTGCATCTTTTCTGTTTTTAAAATATTTTTTATTGAAACTCATTTTTGAGAACCCACATCATACGATTGCGTTATTCCGCCTATTGGCTTTAAGATTAACTCTACATAAAATACATCTTGATTTCTAACTTCTATTTGAGAAGATCGAGTTGAACGTGATTCTTGCTCTTTTTCTAAACTAAGATTCAGTCTCCAACACTTATCGTTAATGGTCCAAACAATGGCTTCTTTACTTTTAATATCATTAATTAAATTGTAATTCACTTGATAGGTTAACCAATAATCTCTGTCAAATCGAACACTTGTTGCTAACATGTACGATTCCAATTCCTCTTTACCCGAATTGGGCGTATCTTTAGACATATAATGATTGGCTTTAAATGCAAACCAATTATAGGCAAGAGAATACCCCGAAGAAGATTCAATTAACGTATTGTCTTGATGGCTGTATTTAATTCTGTTATAAATGGAACCTAAAATATAGTTAAATGTTACTTCATTTTCTAAATCACCCAAGCTTGAAGCATCATAATCATCGTACAAGACGGCTTGCTTTATTTTATGGTTAACAATTTGTTTTAAATCATCTCTGTCGTATAACGAGTGGTTTAATCCAAACGTTATTGTTTTTTGATCTTCCGTAACGGGGAAAGGGGCTAATTCTGCATTATCATTGGTTAGTTTATACAAATCCCCTTTTGTACTTACAGTGTTCGGAATGGCAAATTCTGTACTGAAGTTAAGGGTGTGTAAATAATCTTCATAGGGTTTGAGTAAATCCGTTCCAACTTCAATAATATGTCGATTTTGCATAAAAGTACCATTTTTGTACTCAGAAATTCCATTATCGTACTCTAGTCTTGAAGCTAAAATTTCCTCTTTTAACGTAACTCTTATATAATCATCAAACAAAGAAAATCCATAATAAATAGGAATACTTAAATCATATTGTTGTGCATTGAGCCCTAACTGTCTTGAATAATTGGTATATCTTAAATCGGTTGAATATAAAAGATTATCCCAAAACAGAGGTTTTGAGAATTGATGCAACTGCACTTGAGGCAATTGTTGAATAACCGTATCATTACTTTCCAATGAAGTATCCAAATAATATCGCAAATAAGATCCGCCATAATATTCAGGAGTTTTATAAAAATAGTTCATTTTAGATTCAACACGACGAGTGTCATTTTCACCAAATCGAACACTCTCTATTTCACTGTAATCAACATCATTTAACCAATTGGCATTTAAATACAAGCCATCTTGATGAGTCTCTTTTTGTGAAAAAAGTTTGGTTCGTTCATAATCTAAATTCCAACCAAAATGCTTTTTATTGCGTAAACCTTCTTCTTCGTAGTAATCACCATATTCGGTAAAAATACCACTTTCAACGCGTAACATCGAATAAGGAGAATCTGCATATCGGTAATATCCGTGAATCCCCTCTCCTCTGTTGGCTCTAATTTGTGGTGCCAGTTCAATATCATAATTATCTGCTGGTGCAAAATACACAGGTTGCTTATATCTAAAGCCCTCAGTACTTCCATATCCAATGCTTGGATACAATAATCCTGTTCGTCGTGTTGTGTCCGTTGAAAAACCAAAATATGGGGTATAAAAAAGAGGAATTTGCTTAATATACAATCGAGTATTAAACGTATTTATCCATTGATCTTCAGTATCATAATCACCACTTGAAAACCGCATACTCCAAAAAGGATCTTCACAATCACAACTGGAGAGTATCGAGGTTTCTAAATTCACTATGTTGGCTTTTCTTTCAGTTGATTTCGAGTTAATCCAAACACTCGATGGTTTATCTAAAAGTAAAGTTGGGTTTTGAATGACGGTTTCGTCATCCATATTGACAAAAGCATAATTGCTTTGTGCTTGTAACATATTGTTTTTGAGAATAACAACATCGTCAAAAAATTCAAACGTATTATTCTCTTTGTCATAAACAGCTTTACGGGCTGTCATAAAATAGGTTTTTGAGAAAATTACAACATCACCCGTTGCCGTGACGATGTTATTCTTCGTATCTAAATTTTTTGCATTAATTTGATATTTTTCTTCTTCAATAGCATTACCAT
Organism: Arcobacteraceae bacterium; assembly: GCA_041672515.1. Taxonomy (GTDB): domain Bacteria; phylum Campylobacterota; class Campylobacteria; order Campylobacterales; family Arcobacteraceae; genus Marinarcus. The sequence goes on along the minus strand of JBAYZM010000092.1, from coordinate 6,273 downwards.
TAAGCAGTGCAAGCAGTAATAAAGGAGGTATTCTTTTAAACATTTACAACCAATGTTCTGGCAATTTTATCTTGTAATGTTTGTTTAGAATCATTAAAAAATGCAAAAACGAAACCAATATAAAAAAACATTTCGCTAATAATTCTAAAAAACGATCGTATAAAAGCCGTAAACAATGAAACTCTGCCAAAATGGTAGTAATCAATAACTCTTATTTTTGCAAAAATTCGCCCCAATGTTGCGCCATAATACCATACAAAAAAACCTTGATAGACAAACTTCAACAACAATACTTGATATACCCCTTCATTCATAATAGCAAGTAAAACCATTGCATCATCTGTTGCACTAAATTTTTCCCAATAAAGTAATAAAAAAACGGCAGTGATTAAAAGATCATCAATGACAAATGCTTTTACTCTTGAACCAATCGTTGCTAATTCCAAATTATTACTGTTATTTTGCTGCTGATTGTTATTCATTCATCTACTTTAATGCTTGATAAGCAATATCTGTTCGGCATTTTTTACCCGCATAATGAACTTGTCCACATAAACTGTAGGCTCGATTTCGTGCTTCTTTGATGGTTTTTCCTAATCCCACACAAACCAATACTCTTCCACCTGTTGCCATCAGTTTATTGTCGTGCATTTCTACACCTGCATATGAAATGTGTGTATTATTGATAATATCTTCATCCACAATTTTATCAACAACTATCTCAGCGGGTTGACTATTTGAATAAGGGTAATTAGTACTTGCCATAACAACACCAACAGCAAATTCCTCTTTAAATTTAATCTCTAACGAATCTAAATTTTTAGTCGCCCCTTTATAAAAAAGTTCTGAAACCGGTGTTTCTAACAAAGGCATTAAAATTTCACACTCTGGATCACCAAATCGAACATTGTATTCTAAAATAATCGGTTCACCTTTAACTACCATCACTCCAATAAATAAAACACCTTCATACGGAGCACCCTCTTTTTTCATTCCTTCTAAAGTAGGTTTTACAACTCGTTCTTCAATTTTTTTATAAATATCCTCATTTACCAAAGGTGTTGGGGCATAAGCACCCATTCCACCCGTATTAGGACCTGTATCACCGTCCCCTATTCTTTTATGGTCTTGAGCTGCGGGTAAAATTTTATAATTCTCACCATCACAAATAGCAAAAACAGAGAGTTCATAACCATCCAAAAACTCTTCTACGACAACGCTAGAACCTGCATCACCAAAAGAAGCACCACTAAGCATATCTCTTACGGCTTCTTTGGCTTCTTCTTTACTTTGCGCAATAATAACACCTTTTCCTGCACACAATCCATCTGCTTTTACCACAATGGGGATATTCATAGTATCTATAAAAGTAAAGGCTTCTTCTTTATTATTGGTTTCTAAAAAGGCTGCGGTAGGAATATTGTATTTTTTAAGTATGTTTTTCATATAAACTTTTGAACCTTCAAGTCTTGCAGCTGCAGCACTGGGTCCAAAAATAGTTAAATTGTATTTTTTAAATATGTCAACCACCCCATCAACTAAAGGAGCTTCTGGTCCTACAATGGTTAAATCAATATGGTTTTCTTTTGCCCAAAAAGCTAATTCATTGTAATCTTTAATATTAATATTACTACCAAGGTTTGAAGTTGCGCCATTTCCCGGCATAAAAAATAAATTATGTTGATTCTCTTTTTTGATTGCTAATCCAATCGAGTACTCTCTTCCACCACTTCCAAGAATTAAAATATTCACAACTGTATTCCTTCATTTATATTAAATATCCAAGTAAGCGTTAACCATCAAAATGGCCCCAAAAAGCCAAAACCTGCAGTAAGAGTCAATCTTTAGGAGCTACAACAAAATGAGAGCTGCACACCGACTGACTACAATTACACACATAAATACAGTATCGGACCCTCAACAATGGAAATCCCGACATACTTAGATAGCAGATATTTTATCGAATAATCATTAAATTAAAGATTAAATATGAACTTGCTCTTTGGCTAATGCAATACAATCTTCAATGGAAGTTGTTTTAGATACAACATATCGTATATTTTTAGGAAGAAAGTTTGCCGTAGTTTGTCCAATTACAACGGCTTTATAACTCTCATCCCATACAAAATTATCAAAAAAACACTCAATTGTTGAAGGCGAAGAAAAAATAATCACCGAATTCTTTGCTGGGATTTCTGGATTTACTAGGGCATTACACGCAGTTTCATACGCAATAATTTCATCCACAACTATGTTGTTCTCTTTTAAAAGCCCTGCTAAATTAGAAACAACTTTTTTAGCTTTTACATAGAGTACTTTTTTATTCTTTAAAACGGGAATCAACTCACGGGCAAACTCATTGCCATGACCACTGTTTCCTACAAAAGCAACATTTCCGGCTAAACTTTCAACCACTTTGGCTGTTTTTGAGGCAATCACAAAACTGGGCACTTTTTTCCATTGTGTATTGAACGAATCCAAAGAATAAACAGCATTTTTTGAAGTAAATACCAACGCATCGTATTGCAAAACATCAATCTCTTGAGGTAAAAAACGAATTCCTAAAAGTGGAATATTCTTAATCCCCTTTATTTGTATATCATTTAACAGATATATATCACTCATCGTTATACCTCTTTATGTTCAATTGCATGAATGGCTTGTTCCATATTACGAAAAATAGGAAGATCTTTAAAAATATTTTGGGTATCTATTTTCATAATTTTTCTTCGATTATTTTCGGTTAAAATCAAATAAATATCAATGTGTTGTTCTTTGAATAACGAAAGAATCTCTTCGAGTGTAAAAATTGCTGAAATATCCATAAAACCGACATCATGACAATCTATTATAATCGTATCTGCCTTCAAAAGTTTCTGAATTCTTTTTTCTAAAAGTGCCGTCGTTGCAAAAAAAAGTGAACCTTCAATTTTAAGAATTTTTATTAATTTATTATTGATGTCAATATCAAAAATGAGCTTATTTTTCTTAACTTTAAATCGTGTCTCTTGTGAAATATGATAAATAGCGATAATAGAAGCAATTGTAATGCCAACCCCCACCGCCATAATTAAGTCCACAAATACGGTCAAAAGTAATACCACACTCATAATTAAAAGATCTTTTCTGGGTACTTTATTCATTATTTGAAGGAATCGGTAATCTAAAATATCAAAGCCCACTTTAATCAATATCCCAGCAAGTACCGCAAGAGGTATTTGGGAAGCAAATGGGGCTAAAAACAGCACAATAATAAGTAAAGCAATCGCATGAACCATACCAGAAAGTTTGGTGGTTGCTCCACTTTTTATATTAATTACTGTTCGCATGGTTGCCCCAGCCCCTGGAATGGCGCCCATAAAAGCACACAAACTGTTTCCTATTCCTTGTCCAATTAACTCTTTATTGGAATTGTGTTTTGTTTTGGTTAAAGAATCAGCAACTACCGAGGTTAAAAGCGTATCAATTGAAGCCAGTAATGCCAATGTAACAGCTAAAGTCACTATCTCTTTTAATTTTATAAATTCAAATGTAGTGGGAAGGATAAAATGAGGCAATCCCGTTGGGATTTCCCCAATGGTTGGAACATTAAAATGAAAAAAGGTACTAATATACGACATCACCAATAAAGCAATCAATGCAGAAGGAACCATTTGAGAAATCTTTTTAGGGGTAAAAAACATAATCGCTAAAGTCAAACAAGCAATAATAAAAGAGTGAAAATTGATGTTTTCTAAAGAAATAGGAATATCCACAATCGTTTGAAGAATGGTTCCCGAAGAGGCTACTCCCAATAAAGAGTTTATTTGTAAAATGATAATAATAACACCAATACCACTCATAAACCCAGATATAACCGGATATGGAATAAACTTAATCCATTTTCCAATCCCAATAACACCAAAGCCTATTTGCAGTAATCCCGCAATTAAAACAACGGTCATAACAGCACTGATATCTCCAGCAAACACGACAACAGCCGATGCAATGATAACCGTCATGGGTCCTGTGGGTCCTGAGATTTGGGTGTTTGTACCACCCAATAAAGAAGCAAAAAAACCTAAAATAATTGCGCCATATACACCTGCCATGGCACCTGCTCCACTGGCAACTCCAAACGCTAACGCCAAAGGAAGTGCAACAACAGCCGCCGTTACTCCCGCAAATACATCATTTTTAATTGCTTTCAAGACTCACTCTCCCGTTCAAATTTAGTATTTTAAAACGACCTCTTGTTCTTCTTCTCTTTCACCTTTTTTTCGAGCCACCAAGTGAATTGGAGTTCCTTCAAAATTGATATTTTCACGTAAATAGTTCATTAAATATCGTTTATAACTGAAATGCAAAAGTTTTGGTTTATTCATAATCAATGCAATTCTAGGTGGTTTATTATCAAATTGAGTGGCAAAATAAATTCGTAAATATGATCCATTTGGACTAGGAAGCGCATGTCGAATAACGGCTTCTTCTATGGTTTTATTAAGAATTGAGGTTGGTATTCGTTGAGAATAATTTTCATTGATTTCAATGATTTTATCTTTAAGTCGGTCAATACTTCGCCCCGTTTTTGCAGAAACGGCAATAATAGGAGCAAAAAACAAGAATCGAAATCGTCGACGTACTTCTTCTTCAAGTTTTTTAAACGTGTCAATATTTTCATCCCATTTATTTAACACAATAATCGTACCCAAACCAAATTTATCCACCAGACCTGAAATCTTTTCATCCAAATCTGAAAAAGGTTGACTGGCATCTAAGACTAAAAGGGCTAAATTGGCTTTTTGAAGCATATCTTCGGTTCGCATTAACGCATATTTTTCAATGCCTTCAATACTTCCTCTTCTTCGTAAACCCGCAGTGTCAACAAACGTAATATTTTTTTCTTTGTATTCAAACGATTCATCCACAGGGTCAATGGTTGTACCAGCAATGGGAGAAACAACCGAACGCTCTTCCCCAATTAATGCATTTAAAATAGAACTTTTACCCACATTCACTTTTCCAATAATGGCGACTTTAATTTGCGTGTCATCTTCTGGGGTTTCATCTTCAACTTCAATTTCATTGTAACTGTCATCATTAATAACGACATCATCTTCTTCGTAATCATCGTCATCATAATCCTCATCGTTGTCATCTTCATTGACTTCAACGGGGGGAACATAGCCATCTTTAAATGGAAGTTTGTTATAGAGCCAATCAAATAAATTTTTAGTTCCTCGATTATGAGAAACCGAAATACCAAACAGATTTTCTTCATTGATTCCAAATTCATAAAACGACCACAATCGCTCTTTTTCTTTATCGTTATCAATTTTATTCACCACTAAAGCCAAATCTTTTCCCAAGGCTTGAAGTTCATAATACAACTCTTTATCTTTATCATCGGGAATACGTTTTCCATCGACCATAAACAATACAATATCGGCTTCTTTGGCTGCTTGAATGGCTTTTCTTTTTACATTGGAAAAAATGGCATCGTTGGTGTCATCAATTCCTCCTGTATCAAGCATCAACGCTTCTTTATCAAATATTTGAACGATATGCTTTCGTATATCTCTTGTTGTCCCTGATTGTTCGCTCACAATTGCAATTCTTTTTTTAGCAATTCGATTAAACAAAGAACTTTTACCAACATTTGGTTGCCCAATTAACGCTATTTTTTTCATATTTTATTTTCCTATTTTTTAACCCACTGTATGGATTATTCTCTACAAATTAAAAAAGGTATTAGCACAATGCTAATACCTTTTTAGATATTATTCTTTCGTACTCTCTTAGTACAATCCAAATTTACCTTCGGCACTGGCTTTATATAAAACCCTCATGTTATCATCTTTATCGTAAAATACTTTAAATACCGCATCTGAGGCTTTTAAATCATTCAACGCTTCTTCAATGTCGATTGGTTTATATGAAGTTAACCGTACAGGCATAATTTCATTGTCTAATCGGTCTAACTCATTTGCGATTGCATCTTCAACTACTGCTGCTTCAACTTCTGATAATTTTGTTGCTTTATGAGCCGCAACTTTATCATGATGTCTTCGTAAAACTTTAGAAACTCTGTCCACTGCAATATCAACAGCAGAGTATAAATCTCTGTCTTTTTGTTTGACAACAATTGTATCTAAATGCGCAACATTTAACGTAAATTCAAAAACGAATAGAGGTTTAGTATTTTTCTCTTCTTTTGAAATAATCGAGTTTACCGAAATAATATCCAAATTATATTTTTTGAAAATCTCAACAGAACTATTGATATAATCTTTG
>JBAYZM010000091.1:0-9157 GCA_041672515.1 Arcobacteraceae bacterium | reverse complement strand
TACTTTATAAAATATAAAATCAAACTTTTTTGTTAAAATCTACTTTGATGAAATTAAATAGTTTACAAAAAGTAATAGTTGTATTAAATATTACATTATAATATTAATTAATTCTTAATTTATTATATTAAGAAATTGTAACATTATAAAATTGCCTCTTTGAATTTTTTTAATTCTCTATGTAATTTGCTTGATGGATTAAAACTGGTATCAATTCCAGTTCCTCCCGTAACAACTATTTTGGAATCACGACTTGCATTAACACATTGTATATAGTTATGTGTAGGGTCTTGTCCATTAAACCTTGCTTGTTGTCTTGCTACTACTTTACAGTATTCTATTGCTCCAATACTAGCTGGTGTTACTATAGTTTTCATATTAATGCCTGATTTTGTTGAAAGTACTAAGTCAAGTTTTGAAGAGAGATCAATATCTTTTATATGATTCTTATTAAATTTACATATAAATTGGGAATTTTCTGCCATACACTCAATTGGTTCAATAGATTTTTTTTTACTTCTCATGTAAAATTTTGTCCAATCATTGATTGTAGTAGATGTCAATTTATAAAAGGTATATAAGCTACCTTCTTCATGAGTAATCTCTAAAGGGACTTTTCCAATTTGAGAAATACGGTCATCTGTGCCAATATTATCATACACTAGTTTATATATTTTACTATTATTAATTTTTTCAATACTGAATTTTGGACTAATACATCCTGTAATCATTAATGATATATTTCCCAAGAAAAATATCTTAAGAATTATTCTAATCCATTTTTTTTTCATATATTTTCTCCTTAATTAAATCTAATATATTAGATTGTCATAAAAACATTATCATATTAAACTTTAAAATCTAATATATTAGGTTTTAAATGAAAGAAATAGATAATCTTCCTAATGATTTTTCAGAACAAATTCATAAAATTGTAGGAAAAAACGTAAAACAAATCCGCACTAGCAAAGGTATTTCACAATTAAAATTGGCATATGCTCTTGGTTATAAATCAGTATCTCCTATTTCGTGTGCAGAAATTTATTATAATAAAATCCATTTCAATATTGAGCAGCTTACAAAAATAGCTTATGTTTTAGAGGTGGAAGTATCTGAATTTTTTGAAGGTATAAATGAAATATATAATGTATAACATTTTATCTTTGATGCAGAAAATCCAAAAATTCCTACACATCATTATTCATTGGAACATCTTTATAAAATTAGTAAAATCTTAGATATTGAGGTTTCTTTGTTTTTGAAATAAATGGTGTATTAAATTAAATATAGTTGCTTTAAAGTTAGAATTTTTAATTATTATTGACAAATTTACGGTATTCGTATATAATGTAATCATACAATATGATTTGTAAGGATAGCGAATGACACAAGCACAAATCACTCAATATTTAGAGATACCTTTAACAACATTAAATGATTGGAAAAAAAAGAACAGTAATAGAAGTAAACTGTATGAGCTTCTTATCAATCTTGATGCAAAAGAAGTGCAACATATTATTCGTAAAAAAAACAATCATCGTTTTTTTCATATTTTAAATCGAAATATCCATAATGATTCAAAATGTACTTTTGAAGATATTAAAAACGCATTCAGTAAAAAAGATTATCATGCTGCAACCATTAAAGAGCAAACTATTTATGCAAAGTTTTTTAAAGAGCTAGAACCTGCCGAATTAGAAGAGTTTGCACAAACATTCAATGTTTCAAAAAGAGATATAAAGAGTATCTATATTTCAAGTCCTTTTAGACAATTAATTGGAGTTGCCCATGCATGGGATAAACGATTTAGATTAACTAAAGTAGATAATTATAATATAGAAAATAAGAATATTCTTCCAACGGCTTTACAAAATATTTTAAATAGAAAACAACCAACTCATGTATAGTTTTACACAACAAAAAGCAATGCTAAACGCTACGCTTTTACTCCTTGAAGAAAATGATTTATTAAATGTGTCAAGTCTTGGTGGTGGGACTGCTTTGGCTGCATATTATTGGAATCACCGATACTCTACAGATATTGATATTTTTATTTATAATACAAATACAAAACATCTATTAAAAGAGTCAAATTGGAGCCATAAAGTAAAAAAAGCAATGGAATCAATTGGCTATGAGGGTAACATAAAAAATCATCCAATATATACTGAAATTATGATTGATAAAGAGTGTAAAATTCAGTTTTTTGAAGTCATTAAGAAATCAGAAACTCCCTATCAAAAAGTCAATCTTTGGGGAAATGAACTGCTTATTGATACCATAGAAGAAATTATTGCAAAAAAGATTTATTATAGAGCCAGTAAGGGAAATTCAAGAGATTTATTTGATATTGCTATTGCTTTTCACAAAGAACCCGATATTTTAATGAAAATGAAATTAACTCAAAAGAATATCATTGAATTGTTTGAAACAATTACACATATTTATCTTAATCAAGAGTTAAAGAGTATATATCTTGAAGAAATTAAACAGATGAATCCAAACAATGAATATATGTTTTTAGCTACAAATGCAATTGCTTATTTATATTACTTTTTAGAAAGTATATGTGGTGCCTATGATATTGGGTATGAATTAAAAAGTGAAGAATATATTGAAATTGAAAAATATGTTTTTGAGCAATTAAAATAAAAAGCGCAAGATTAGTTGATAGCATATAAGACTTTATAAATGTAAACTCCCTTGTAAACTCACTGTAAACTTTTTTGTAAAATAAAATTTTAAATTTTGTAAACTCAAACCTCTTAATCCTCCTATACTATCATTGTTTTAAGAATTTCTCTCAAAAAAAGGAAACGGAAGAAAATTTATAATGCACAACATAAAATTATATAAAAGCGGTTACAGTTTACAAAATCCTTGTTACAATTAACTTTTACTTACTTGTATTTTTACAAGCATTGAATAAGCACAATGACCTAAAGCTTGAGTTGTTTTTAGCCATCTTGAACGCTAAAAGTGTAATTAAAAAGTTTACCTGTATCTTTGAAATTATCACTATTTTAAAAACAGTGAAGCCCAACGTGGTAAGGAAAGTAGCCCTTTATAATCTACTAAGGTTTTCAAAAAACTATAAATTCTGATATTTGTTTGAGGCTTTACAAAGAAAAATAAAAAGCAGAATGACTCAACACATACTTGTAATTAGAGGCAGGAAAACAAAACAAAACCAAAAAAAAGAAATAAGCATGAGAGGAAGCGTATATTATCAAAGTGCAGAACTGACCAAAATAATCTTTGCAGCTGGAGCTAAAAAAATAGATAGAGTTAATCCAAAACATGAACACTATGCTTGTGTTGCTTCATATAATACAATGGATACTTACCGCACGGTTTGGAACAATTTTTTTAACTATTTAAAAGAGCATTTTAAACTCAAAAATTGTGAACTCATTAATGAAGAACATATTAAAAGTTATATCGAATATAAAATAGAGTACTACCCTAGCAAACAGTACTTAGAGAAAATCACAGCAGCCCTTGGCAAATTAGAGATTGCACTTAATCGATACTCAAAACAAAAATATGATAATCCTATAACTTATGATTTTAAAATCAGACAAGATATTTTAAATCAAGCCAGAGACTTAAACCTTGTTGCTAATAATTACCATAACAGAGTTTATGATAACGCTTCACTTATAATTGAATATCTTGAAAATCCAAATCATCAAATTGCTGCGACCATACAACTTCAAGGAGGAGCAAGAAGTGAAGGTATTACTCTGATTAAACTAAATCAACTCAAGGGTACTCAAATTGATTCTATTACAAAAAATGAAGTAGGGGTTATTGAAACCAAAGAAAAAGGTGGAAAAGTAGGGGATGTATTAGTCTCTTTACAAACCTATGAAATGTTAGAAAGCTTTTTTACTAAAAACAATACCACTGTTTTTAAAATCAACTATCAAGCTTATTTAAATGATATTCAAAAAAGTTGTTTAAAACTTAACCTTTCATATCATGGTTCTCATGGATTTAGATGGACTTTTGCTCAAAATAGGCTGAGGGAGTATCAAAAATATGGTTATACCTATGAACAAGCTTTACAAGGTGTAAGTTGGGAGATGAAGCATTTTAGGGCGAGTATTACGGAGCATTATTTGGGGTAAGAGTAAAATAACTTCTCTTCCACATAGGCGGTATTTTGTTCAACTGCTCATACGTGGTGTTAATTAGTTAACGAATTTATCTCATCCTCTAAATTTTTTAATGTACTTAATATCTCTTCAAAAGATAGTTTTTTATCAAAAATCATATTTTCCATGGCTTTATAATCTTTCTCTAAATCTTTAATATGCATTTGCGATGGCAGAAGTTTTAAAGTTCCTGGTATTGCTTCTTCAAACTTTGCCCAAGTTGCAGGATAAAACTTCAGTTTAAAATCAACCACTTGTTGTAAAAGTTTTAAATCGTTTAGGGCTTCATCTTTTACAGCTGATTTTGCCATCATTGCTAAATCGTAATAGTGTCTTGAGTATCTCATTGGTAGCTTTTTCTCACCACTTCTATTTGCTTCTTGATGTAAAATTGTAGCCTTTTCCCAAAATGTTCTTTTTGCCAGTATGGCATTTACTTTACAGGATAATTGTTCAAATAAAGTAGGAAATGCATCAACAACATACGCAGATATTTTAAAGCTATCAAATGGCATCCAAGAAGCCAGTGGTCCAATTTCAAGTAATATTTCATTTCTTAGATAACCATCTTTAAATGTTGCTGGATAGGTGATATTAATATTAAAAGGATTTTGTTCATCTATTTTACATGTACATGTTGGTTGCAGTAAATTTTCAATGATTGGTAAAAGTATATCTTTTATATAAACGATTGCTTTTTCATTGATTTCTTGATTAAATTTTACTTGTTTATTTTTACTCTCTTTATCTTCTTTTGGATCATCTTTTGTAACTTCTCTCCAATCAAGAATTAAATCAATATCTTCTGAAAATCGACCAATAAGATTGAATACTTTGGATAGTGAAGTTCCACCTTTAAACATTAAGATTTTATTTAATCTGTCATGTTTAAATATCTTATCAAGTACCCATACTACCCAAAAATCTTTTTCTACAATGGATGGTGTTGCTCCTATTTTTACAGCAGCTTCACTAAATAGTTGTTCCCTTTCTTCATTGCTTAATTGTAGTATTCTATTCATTATCACTCTTTTTACTACAAATCTCTTTTATAGCCTCATATATCCACTGTGTTGTGGTGGTAGTATCTTTAAGTATTTTTTCATACATTCTTTCATCGATTTTATTTTGAATTTTTACAATGGTTTCATTTGTGATATTCTCTTTTCCAAGAGTGTTTAAAGCTTGTACGATTAATGAACTCTCTTTATATTTAAATCCAATATTTTTTAAAGCTGATTTTTTAAATTCAATATTTACATTGTTTAAAAGCTTATATTTTTTTGATGGTCCGTTTGATAAGTAAATATAGTTTGCAACTATTTGAGTAGAAAGCCCAAGAATATTAAGTGCAGTATCTCCACTTATTTCTATTTGCCAATTAAATTTTCTGGCATAGGCATGAGCTACTTGTTCTATGTCTGGTGAGAGTTCAGCTTTTAAAAATTCACTGTATTTTGGATAATCATAAATTCCTCTTGATACTCTTCTTATTTTATTCTTTTTCACTAAGTCTGACAAAGTGTTATCTATTTCTTGTCTACTAAATTTATGTATTAAATCATTTGATGAAAAAGCCCAACCCCTTCCATGTCCTGAAATAAAATAAAATATGTTTTCATAGAGTTTCAAGTAAGTATCCTTAAAATATATTTCTAGAAAAAAGTATATCTTTTTCTAGGTTTTAGTTTGCTTTATAAACTTATCTTATCCAATTACTTATCTTATTTTATAATTAGTTTGACACTATTTTTCAAAAGTAAGAGTCCTTTTGAATTAAAGGGACTCTCCTTTATATTTATTATTTCAATGTTCTAGGTTTTATGACTTGAACAATACCTAAAAAATCATACATTCCCCACCAGCCTTGACCTTTGTATATCTCTCTTGGATTTCTGGGAATATTGGCAGGTAGAGGTGGGAAATCTGGAAATTCGCCATTGATGTACTTATCCCAATCTTTAGGTTCTTTTAAATTTAACGTTCTTGCAAATTTTATTGCTTCTTCAAAACTAACATATCTTTGATTTTTATACATTTTTTTCTCTCCTTTTGATTATTTTCTTTAATTTTATGATTTCAATTTCAAGCTCTTTTCTTTGAGCAACTGCAGAGTTCAATTTTTCAATTCTTTGAGGAATTTCTATTAAAAATTCATTGAATTTCACTAATTTAGTTATTCCTTCTTTTTGTAAATTTTGGGTAACTTCAAACTCTTTTTTGACAACTGTGAGCTGTTTATAAAAGGTATTATTGAACTCATTAATAAGTTTGAAGAGTTCTTGATTTTTTATTTTAATTGAGCTTTGAATCTCTTTTAAAAGAAGATTTTTGAATCTTAAAAAAATCAAAATCAAAAAAACGATACTCAATAAATAAACTATAATATATGCAAATAAGTTAATGTTAAAACTCATTCTCTAACTCCTTCCAAATTTGAATAATATATGTATGAGACACCTCAAATCGGTGTCTCTGCCTAATGTATTGTGCAATACTTCGAAAACTATATTCTTCAGATTTTAATTTCTGTATTACTGACCAGAGATTAAGAAGTTTTTCTCGTTTTTCTTTTATTTTTACTTTTTTATGCTTTTTTATTGAAAAATTAGAAATATTTACTAGAGAATTAATGTTTTGTGACTTATTTTTACCTTTTAATTGTCGGTCTTGTCTATAAAAGTTCAAGATTGCTAGGAAAAATGATGACAAGATAAGTACATCATTCGATTCAATTTTTTCTTTAAGTTTGAAAAATTGATTTCGTTGTTCACGAAAAATATCAATTTGAACTTCTATATTCTGCTTAGAAAACCAATTTACGAGTTGCTTTCTTTTTTCACTAGAGCAAGCAGTTGCTTGCTCTATTTGCGTATTAAGATTTTGTTGAATCATTGTTTACTCCTGCTACAACGGTGTGTTCTTCAATCCATTTATCAATTTCTTCTCGAGAATAGCGAATAAATTTTCCTATTTTTTTATAAGGAATTTTTTTATTCATTCTCATTTTTGCCTGAGTACTTTGAGAAAATTCATATTCTAACTCAAGTGAAACTGGTGTAAGCCATCTGTTCATATCTATTCCTTTTGATGTATAAAAGGTACCTTTTGTTTTTTTTAAATTTCGATCGATTAAGAAAGTTTATCAGTCAAATTGAAGTCATTTTAATAACTTTTTTGCCAAAACACTACTCTATATTCGATAAATTGGGCTATTTAATAATCTAAAATTTTTTAAATTTTTTTAATAAATACTTGACAAATTAAAAATAATGAATAAAATATAAAAAAAAGGAATTGAGTAATGGAAGAACATATCTTAAATTGGTTAAAAAATAAACTAAATTATATTTATTACGATGTTGAAAGTGACACTATGAATAAATTTAATCAAAGACTTAATCATAATTTATTTCTCTCTAAAGTTAGTATTTCAGATTTGGAAGCGAGTTCATGTTATTTTGTTCAAAAGAAATATGAAGTCATTGATTTTAAAATGTACAATCCAACACATTATAAAAATAACTTTCTAAACTTTAATCTAAAATTTAGAGAGTATCTATTTGATTTTAGCACTATTTTGGATGCAGAAAAAAATATTTCATTCAGTGGTAATGATAAAATGTATATTGAACTATTGTGGAGAGTGTTAAATGAAAATAGCTATGATGGGAAGATTGTACCTATTAATGATGACATGATCAAAGTAAAAAAAACTCTTAAACAATTTTTAGATTGTGATTTTTGGTCAATAATTCAAAATAATGAGTTTTATATTGATGATTTTAGACTAAGAGAATTGGATAGTATAAAAAAAATAATTAGAAGTACAAAGGAAATTGGAATTTTTTATCCCTTTGAATTTGAACATGATGTATTTGAAAATAAATATTATTTGTTTGAAATTAATCATTTAAGGTTTTTCAGAAATAATATTTTTTTTCAAAATATTGTTAAGAATTTTTACGATTTCTTTGATATAAATAAAGATAAAAACAACAAACTTTTTTATTTATCAGAATATTTTGAACACACTGGCTTTCAATATTATAAGTGCATGGCATATATTGATCCATTTAAAAACCTTGATAAATATAAAAATGAGTATATAATTTTAGAAAAATTTTTAAATTTAAAAAAAATAAATTTTTCTACATTTGTACATGAGTTATTTGAATTGTTAAATTATATACAAATAGCCGCTGTCAAGTTTCAGCATGAAACACTTATAAATGAGTTACTTTCAAGAAGGTCAAAAAATAGGAAATATACTTTTACTGAATTAATTGAACGAAAAATTGAAGAGATTGAAAATATAAACTTTAGTAATGAAAAAAGTTATATTTTAGATATTCATTATTTTTTAAAAGATATATCAAGGGAAAATAAACTCACAAAAAATAGTAAACTTACTGATTGTTCAAGAGCAGAGCATTTGGTAGATTTTTTTGTTGCAGATGCTCAAGTTTATTTTGATAGATATATTCTTGAATTAAATAACAACGAATCAAGCTCACTTAATTATATCAATGATCAATTTAATATTCAAATCAGGAATTTGGTTAAAAAATATCAGTTACAAATTGTTCATAAAAAAATTATTGAAAATATGGTTTGGGATTTAATTTTATTTTATAAAGATAAAAATAAGGAAAAACTATCTCGACCATTTAATTCCACAATTCAAGAGATATATTCTAAAAATGAAAAAATTAAAATTGATTCTATTATTAATTATAATTTCCAAAAAGAATTTACTCAAAAGTATTCTTATATGTTTAACAAATATAGATGAAAATTTCATGTTTTTGTTTAATTAAGGCGAGAAGAAAAATCATTAGAAACTACATATCCATTACGATTTTATAATATTATTAATCACTTGTTCAACGGCCTCTGAACTTTTCATATAATTAAGTGTCAAATATTTTGATAAAGTCGTAGTATTGTTGTGACCTAAAGCAGCACTCATTAAAGTTGGGCTCATCCCTTGTTCA
>JBAYZM010000090.1:0-9254 GCA_041672515.1 Arcobacteraceae bacterium | reverse complement strand
TTTAAAAGGGGATGAAATCTCGTTTGAAGCAAGAATTTTAGCCATTGCTGATATTTTTGAAGCATTAACTGCACACGACAGACCCTACAAAGATGCCAACAGCTTAAACCAAAGTATGAAAATCCTCTCTTTTATGGCAAAAGACAATGAACTGGATAAGGATTTAATTAAATTCTTTGTACAAAAGAATTTGCATTTGAAGTATGCGCATAAATATTTAAAAGAGAGTCAAATGGACGAAATCACCGTTAGTTTTGAAAATCTGTAATAAGGAAAAAGATGAGCGATAGAATAATTTATGAAAATGCATTGATTAAAATTGCCGTTGAACAAAGCGAAATTCCTTGGCTAAAGATATTTACACAAAAAGCCCACAAAGAGTTCAGCCAATGTGATTTAGCCACTAAAATGGCAATATTTGAGTGCTTAGATATGATTGAAAAAGAGATGTTATCCTATTTTGAACCAACAAAAATCAATATTGCTTCATTTGGGAATTATCTGCCTCATGTGCATTTCCACATTATGGCACGGTTTCAAGAAGATTCATTTTTCCCCGAACCTATGTGGGGGAAAAAACAAAGAGAGTCCAATTTACAGCTCAAAGAGTTGGAAACTTTTTATCAAAATGTATGCACTACACTCAATAACAGTAAAGCTTAAATTAAAAAATTTAAGCTCTCTCTTCTTTGCGTATGGTGCTGATTGTTTTTCCACCAATGGCGTAATTATCACAACTGACCTCTTCAATCACCACTACGGCCGTTTTTGCACCACGATTAAACACATCGGCAAAAGCTTGTGTTAATCGTTTGGCTAACTCCTCTTTTTGCTCTTTACTCGCACCCCCATCTTCATGGGTCATTTTGACATTAATTACGGGCATGGATTATCCTGCTTGATTGATTTTTGCGATTAACTCTTCTAAGACTTTATCGGCTTTGTCGTGTTCAATTTGGCAACCACCGGCGGCTTCATGACCACCCCCACCGTAAGAGAGCATTAACTCTCCCACATTGGTTTTAGACGTTTTATTAATAATGGATTTCCCCGTACTGTAAACCACATTTTGTTTATCTTTTCCCCAAATAGCATGGATTGAGATATTCGTTTGTGGATAAAGTGCATAAATTAAAAATCGATTACCTGGGTAAATAATATCTTCTCCTCGATAATCAATAATGATTAAATTGCCATGCACGGTTGAACATCTGTGCAGTTGTTCTTCAAACTCTTCATCGTATTTAAAATACAAATCCACACGTTCTTTTACATCACTTAATTGTAATATCTCTTCAATGCTGTGATCCGCACAATAATCGATTAAATCCATCATCAGTTGATAATTAGAAACCGTAAAATCTCTGAATCGTCCTAATCCCGTTCGTGAATCCATCAGAAAACTCAATAAATCCCACCCTTGTGGATTTAAAATATCTTCTTTTGAAAATTGTGCGGCATCGGCTTTATTGGAAGCATACATCATTTCATTAAAATTGGAAGGAAATTTTGCCGCACCTCCATAATAATCGTAAACAACTTGTGCCGCACTAGGAGCATTGGGGTCAATAATATGATTCTCTTTTTTTTCATTTCTGAGTGTTTCACTAAAATGGTGATCAAAGGCTAAAAAAACACCCTCAACATACGGCAAATTTGTCGTAATATCGTTTTGTGTGATTTTGATTTTTCCATCTTGCATATCTTTTGGGTGAACAAAAACAATCTCATCAATAATACCAATGTATTTCAGTAAAGTTCCACAGACCAAACCGTCCATATCACTTCTTGTAACCAGTCTAAATTTTGTATCAGACATAAAATTCTCCCAAGAATAATTATTTTTATTCATTCTAGCATTATAAGACTTAAAATAAAAAATTAAATTATGTTTTTTGAAAAGCGCAGTTTCAAGAAGAAGCGTTTATACACTTCTTCTTAAATTTAATGTGAGTTATTTGTTATTTTTTATTGATATAGTTAGCAATTACATCACCCATTTCGGTTGTACTAACGACTTTTTTAGCGTCAAATGCTGCAATATCTTTGGTTCGATACCCTTCTTTTAAAGCTCGTTTAATAGCAGCATCAATCATATTCGCCGCTTCAACTTCACCTAAAGAGTATCGTAACATCATTCCTGCACTTTCAATCGTTGCAATAGGATTGGCAATACCTTGACCTGCAATGTCCGGAGCGGAACCATGAATGGGTTCATAAATCGCAGTTTTTTCTCCTGTACTTGCACTTGGTAATAATCCAATTGAACCCACAACCATAGAAGCTGTATCCGATAAAATATCACCAAAAATATTTCCAGTAACAATGACATCAAATTGTCTTGGATTTCGCACCAATTGCATGGCAGCGTTGTCCACATACATATGAGTTAATTCAACTTCAGGATACTCTTTTGATAATTCATTCATCGTATCTCGCCATAATTGAGAAACTTCTAAGACGTTCGCTTTATCAACTGAACAAACTCGTTTGTCTCTTTGCATTGCCAATTCAAATGCTTTTTTACCAATTCGTATAATTTCTGGTTTGGTGTACACCATCGTATTGTAGGCTTTAAATCCATCATTGGCTCGTGGTTGTCCAAAATAAATGCCCCCAATAAGCTCACGCACAACCATAATATTCACCCCAGCAATCACTTCAGGTTTTAGCGTTGATGCATTGACGAGTTCATCATAAATAATCGCCGGTCGCAAGTTGGCATATACTCCCATGGCTTCTCTGAATTTTAATAATCCCGTTTCAGGTCGTAACTCTCTTGGAAGCGTGTCCCATTTTTCACCACCAATTGAACCAAACAAACACGCATCTGATTTTAAAACTCCTGTTACTGTCTCTTCAGGAAGAGGTTTTCCCGTTACATCAATGGCAATTCCACCCATTAAATATTCGGTGTAATTTAAAGTAAACCCACATGCATATGAAACTGAATCTAAAACTTTAATGGCTTCGTCAACGATTTCTGGACCAATTCCATCACCTTTGATAATTGAGATATTGTATGTTTTCATATTAGTTTCCTTGTGTCATTTCAGCTTTGGCATAATTTATTAATCCACCCGATGCAATTAATTCTTGCATAAAAGGAGGAATCGGAATAAATTTGTACGTTTTATTGGTGGTTAAATTAGTGATTTCACCCGCATCTAAATCAATAGAAATCTCTTGTCCTTCAGTGATCTCTAACGACTCTGGAAGTTCAAAAATTGGTAATCCCATATTAAATGCATTTCTGTAAAAAATTCGAGCAAACGAAGGCGCAACCACAGCAGCAACTCCTGCAGCTTTTAGTGCAATTGGCGCATGCTCTCGGCTGCTTCCACAACCAAAATTTTCCCCTGCAACAATAATATCGCCTTTGTTGAGTTTTTTAGGAAATTCGGGGTCGGCATCTTCCATAACGTATTTTGCTAAATGTTCTGGGTCTGAACTGTTTAAATATCTTGCTGCAATAATGACGTCGGTGTCAATATTTGCTCCAAAATTCCAAACTTTACCTTTAATTGTATTCATTGTGTACCTTTTAAACCAGTTTGATTGTATAAACAAGCAAAACCGCATTCAATTTATTTATTTAAAAATCGCATTGTATCTAAAATTTAAAAAATAATTTATTAATCGGTAAAAATTAACCACGGTTTTATTATATTTCGGTATAATATACACCTTATAATCAAAGCGAGGAACTAATATCATATGGCAGTGAAAGACATAAATAAAGTGATTGAATCAATCATAAAAGAGAACAAAGATTCAGTCTTAACCTACGAAAAGATAATCAAAATTTTCCCAAAAGCTCCATCGGGTGCAAATGTAAAAAAATTATTAGCGCTTATCCAACTTTTTAACGTTACGTTAATTTCTTCACAAGAACAAGCAAAACGGATGAATGCGGCTGAAGCAAAACGAAAAGAAGATTTACGAACGAAAAAAGAAGCCGAAGAAAATGTCTACGATTTACTCAAAAACAAAGAACTTTTAGAGT
Source organism: Arcobacteraceae bacterium (assembly GCA_041672515.1). GTDB lineage: Bacteria > Campylobacterota > Campylobacteria > Campylobacterales > Arcobacteraceae > Marinarcus. The sequence continues at coordinate 5,248 of JBAYZM010000090.1, read as the reverse complement.
GGAGTCGTTCGGATTCTCCTGTGCGAATGTACTTGCGAGAAATGGGGCAAATCCCATTGTTAACCAAAGAAGAAGAGATTGAAATTTCTAAGAAAATTGAAACAGGTGAAGACGTTATTTTAGATGCCATTTGTTCTGTTCCTTATTTAATCGATTTTATTTTAGAGTACAAAGAACCGTTGGTGAATCGTGAACGAAAAGTCAAAGAGTTATTTAAAAACTTTGAAGACGATGAAAACGAAGACGATGATATCGATGATGATTTAGAAGATGATAGCAGCGATGACTCCTCTGATTCTGAAGAAGATGTTGAAAGCAGTAAAAAACAAAAAAAACTTGACAAACGAGCAGAAGCGATTATTGAAGCTTTTAAAAATTTAGAACGATCAAAAAAAGATTGGATTAAATTTATTGCGAAAGAAGAAGTTTTTGACAGCACCGACGAAGTAGAAGTAATGCAACACCAATTGGCTATTTCATTTAAGAAAAAACTTTTAAAAGAAGCCTTAATTGATTTAGGTCCAACGTCTAAACTGATTACTGAAATTGTAAAAGCCATGGAAACAGCGCTTAAATCAGATACGGGATTTGACTCAGAGTTAAAACGATTAGAGTACAAATTACCTCTGTTTAATGAAACATTGCAAAAAAACCATGAGAAGCTTTTACACAATATTATAAACCTCTCAAAAGCGCAAATTACTGCGATGGTTCCGGAAGCCACCATGGTCAGTACCTATATGGAAATTAAAAAATTATTCCAAACCAAAGAGGCTTCTAAAGGCGGATTTGATTTAGAACCAGAACAACTTAAAGATATTTTGGAACAAATCAAGCGGGGTAAAAAAATTACCGATGAAGCCAAAACCCGAATGGCAAAATCCAACTTACGATTGGTGGTTTCGATTGCAAAACGATACACCAACCGAGGATTGCCATTTTTAGATTTAATCCAAGAGGGAAATATTGGATTAATGAAAGCCGTTGATAAATTTGAATATAAAAAAGGGTACAAATTTTCAACCTATGCCACGTGGTGGATTCGACAAGCGATTTCAAGAGCCATAGCCGATCAAGCACGAACGATTCGTATTCCAATTCACATGATTGAAACCATTAACCGAATTAACAAAATTATTCGTAAAGGAATTCAAGAAAATGGGAAAGAGCCCGATGTAGAAGAAATCGCAAAAGAAGTCGGATTGCCTGTTGATAAAGTCAAACAAGTCATAAAAATCACGAAAGAACCCGTTTCTCTGGAAGCGCCTATTGGTAGCGATGATGACGGTAAATTTGGAGATTTTGTTCCCGATGAAAAAGCTCCAACACCCGTTGATAACATTATGAAAGAAGATTTACAAAATCAAATTGACCAAATCTTAGGACAACTCAATGAACGAGAACAAGCCGTTGTACGAATGCGATTTGGACTTATGGATGATGAAAGTGACAGAACACTCGAAGAGATTGGAAAAGAACTTGCCGTTACACGAGAAAGAGTTCGACAAATTGAATCCAGTGCCATTAAAAAACTGAAACATCCAAAAGTTGGAAAAAATTTAAAAAATTATGTTGAAAGTTAATAGCCTTTTATGAATTTCTATGAAAATTGGGTTGAGTTAGATTTAAATCCCATTATTACCTTTTCAAACAGCGGAAAACTTCTGTACTCAAACTCTGAAGCACAGTTTTTACTCAATCGTGTCAGCTCAAAAGAGCTGTACGATATTGCGATTAAATACGCTCCGGCAACCTATGGTTTTAGCACCTCTTATATTAATTTACAAATCAAAAATTATATTTTTTATGCTATTACGGTGGGGTATCAGACAGAAGAAGAGCTTTTTGTAAAATTTTATAAATCTACAATGGTTAAAAAAGAGAATAAACTCTCTACAAAAAATGGTGAATTCGCGAATATTTTTACACTCGTAGATTTAAATATCAGTACGTTAAAAACAAAACGAGAAATTAATTTTGTTAAAAATTATGACCCCTCGATTCCCGAATTTAAAATGATAGTGCCTGAGTTGTTAAAAATTATTGGCAAAGTCTATGAAGCGTTTGGTGAGTGCAACACCATTACCACTTCAATTAAACTAAAAATCGGTGAGTACATCCGAATTGATGAACAAAAATACTCTTTAATTACGATTGATATTGTCAGTGATGGCTATTTAAATTACAATGAAAATTTAGAAACGAGTTCCAATTCGTATATCTTAACTGCCGAAGAGAAAAAAGTAACTATTGACCTACCATTGATTTTAAATTAGCATTTATCATCAAGGTAGCAACAGTTACAATCAATAATCCACTCACATAGGAAAACACGTGCAACAAACCGTTGTTGTTTAACGCAAAAAATCCAAAAATCAAAACAGCGTAACCGGCAAACCGATACAAAGAGGCAAATCCTGTTGCTGAAAAAAGCGTGTTTTTAAAACTGTTTTGTTTAACACGCTTTTTCTCTTCGTCTATTATAGTTTTAATTTCTTGAGTAGTAAACTCTTCTTGTTCATTAATTTCACCATATAAATCGTAGGGATCATCTATTTCATCGATTGTATCTCGAGGTTCACTGGTCATTGGTTCACTTTTATCTAAACCTAAAACACGATTTTCGATATTGCGTTTATACCCTAAAAAAGAGCCAATGGTAATTGCCATGGCTGAAATAAATGCCACTTGGGTATTTAACAGCCAAAGATAATTATTTGAAACAATACAAACGACAATTACAATAAGGTCTAAAATCAGATAAAATTTAGCAAAGTTTTTAATCGTCGTCATTTTTTGACATATCACCATATTTTGCTCGATGAGCATATCGAGGGTCATTTTCCATTCCCTCAAACTCTTTTTGTGCTCGTTTATAGGCTTTAAAGACATTATTAAATGCCGCTAAAATTCCTAAAGCAACACCAATCCAAAGTGTCCATGTTTTTCCTGTCCAATCTTTTAACAAAAGCCCTATTCCCACACCAATAGCAACAGCTACTACCATTGAAATACCCAAAGAAAGAGAATCAAGTGCGACTAATTTATCTTTGTGTTTTGGTGTTTGTTCTTCTTGTTTTAAATTTTCATTCATAATATTTGCATAACCTCTTTTGCTGCTTTAATACAATTATCAATCTCTTCATTGGTTATTGTAGTACACATAAATCCTACTTCATATTGACTGCAAGCAAAGTAGAAACCTCTTTTTAACATCTCTTGATGAAACTTTGCAAATTGCTCAAAATTGCAAAGCCCTACTTCTTTGAAATTGCTTGGCATATTTTCACAAAAGAAAAATCCAAACATACTGCCACGAGTATCGACTTGTAATGCAATGCCATGTTGACTTGCAGCTTCTTTAAATCCATTCATCAATCGTTTGGACTTTAACGCTAATTCCTCATATATTGCACTGTTGGCTTTTAGCTTTTGTAAACTCACCAATCCAGCAGCCATAGCAACCGGATTTCCACTTAAGGTTCCTGCTTGATAGACGGTTCCTTCAGGACTTAAATGTGCCATAATTTGTCGACTGGCACCAAAAGCACCTACAGGCATTCCTGCACCAATAACTTTCCCAAAGGTAATGATATCGGCTTTTTGAGAAACTATACCATGAGCTCCTTTTAATGAAGCTCGAAATCCCGACATAACTTCATCAAAAATGAGCAGTGCGCCATGGGTATCACATAATTCTCGACATGCCTGTAAAAAAGCATCACTTGCTGGTACTAATCCCATATTCCCCGCAATAGGTTCAATAATAATACACGCAATATCATTGGAATCTTCAAAACATTTTTTTAAATTTTCAATATTATTATATTCACAAAGCAGCGTGTGTTTGGTTAAATCAGCAGGAACTCCAGGGCTACTGGGTGTTCCAAATGTGGCTAATCCAGAACCTGCTTGAACAAGCAGTGAATCGGAGTGTCCATGATAGCACCCTTCAAATTTTACAATGTCATTTTTCCCTGTCACTCCCCTGGCCAATCGAATCGCACTCATAACAGCTTCCGTTCCACTGCTGACAAATCGAATTTTGTCGATATTATCAAACATCTCTACAATTTCATTGGCTAATTGGGTTTCAAGTAATGTTGGTGCACCAAAACTTAAACCCAATTTTGCTGTTTTTATAACCGCTTCTTCAATATCTTTGTCGCAGTGTCCAAAAATTAAAGGACCCCAACTTTGTACAAAATCTACATATTTATTTCCATCAATATCAAATAAGTATGACCCCTCTCCTCTTTGAATAAATAAAGGAGTTCCTCCCACACTTTTAAAAGCTCGAACCGGAGAATCAACGCCTCCAGGTATTACTTCTTGGGCTTCTTGATAAGCTTCTTGTGATTTTTCATACATATTACAGTCCTAAATATTAAATTAAAAGCCGTATTATACTATAATGTACCCATGAAGAACCTCACAGTTGCACTTATTTTATCAATATTGATTCACATTGTATTGTTTACACACTATCCCATAAAAAAAGAGGAGAACTCTGCACAAGAGAAGGGAAAACAACCCAATACCACTTCTCATATTCGTTATGTAAAGTTACAGCCAGCACAACCTGTTGTTGAAGAAGTTAAAAAAGCAGAAGACAATAAACCAGAAAATACCTTTAAAAAAGTCGAAGAAGTTAAACCCCAACCCAAAAGAGAACTCGTAAAAGAGGCAAAACAAACGGCAACAAAACCTAAAACCACGCAAGAAGCCCGACCAAATTTTACTAAACCTTTACCACAAGAAATATCAAAAACAGCGCTTGAAATCGAACAAGAAAAACAAAAAAAAGAGAGCTTAAGCAATTTTTTAGCCAAACCCGAAATGGAACTTGACCGAAATATGTTGGATAATATTACAAAAAGCTATTTAGAACTCTATGGGGATGAGTACAATACGTTTAACACAGTTCAAAAAGTATTTTTACAAAAGAATTTAAAAGATATTGGAAGAATTACCCAACGCTATTTACGCTACCCCAGTTTAGCGGCAAGACTAAGACAAGCAGGAACCAATATTGTGGAGTTTATGTTATATCCCAATGGAGATATTACCAATTTAATGCTCACGAACAGTTCCGGTTCAACTTCTTTAGATGAGAATACGGTAGAAACCATACGTATTGCGTACAAAGATTATCCAAGACCGCAAGAACCCACTAAAATAAAAATTTACGTCAACTATTCGTTGTATTAATTAAGAAGCGTTGAGCCTCTTAATTTATTTAATCGTG
>JBAYZM010000089.1:0-9294 GCA_041672515.1 Arcobacteraceae bacterium | reverse complement strand
AGCGTCCACGCATATTTCATGTGTGAACCGAAGGTATAAATTCCGTGTAATTTACCCATAACTCCAACACCTGCTGCACTACCAAACGAAATAAGTGAACCACCTACTCCTGCTGTTAAAGTGACTAACATCCATTGGTCAAGTCCCATTACTGGGTTGGCTTTTAAAATAGCACTCATGACTGGTACGTTATCCACAATCGCGGAAAGGAAACCCACACCGATATTTGACCATGTAGGTCCCAATACGTTTGGATCATACACAACAGCAGCCAGTGCTAACCAACCAATAAAATACAATGCCCCAACTGCGGCTAAAATACCGAAGAAAAACATCAAAGTATTGTTTTCGATTTTTGCAATTGAATGGAAAATATTAAAATGATCGCTTCCATATTTTCTTTTTAAAGAGTATGCAAAAAGTTTGAGTAACGCTAAACCAAACATCATACCCCACATTGCGGGTAAGTGAAGTAATTGGTGTGACATAACGGCACAAAAAATAGTAAACACTCCTAAAAACATAACCACTTTTGCACCTTCATGCATTCGTGGTTTGACCTCTTTAGATGCATCAAAATCAGGCACTGAATTTGGTACAAATCTTGCTAATATAAGAGCCGTAGCTAAATATCCTAAAATTGAAGCAGGGAATAAGAACATAAAGTCTGTAAAGGTTCCTTTTCCCGCTGTCCACGCCATCAATGTTGTAATATCTCCAAATGGCGACCAAGCCCCTCCGGCATTGGCAGCAACGACAATGTTTATTGCCCCAGGAACTAAGAAATCTTTTCTTGTTTTTTCAATGGTAATTAACACCGTTGATAAAATAAGAGCCGTTGTTAAGTTATCGGCAATAGGTGAAAGGAAAAATGCCAAAAATCCGGTTAACCAAAAGAGTTTTCTGTAGGTATACCCTTTTGAGATAAGATTGTATTTTAATCTATCAAATACTCCCATATGAATCAACGATTCAATATACGTCATCGCAACAAATAAGAAAAAGAAAATTTCAGCAATTTCTAAAATCAAATGTTGCGCTTGTGTATGAACCAAATCCATATTTAAACCATTTAGCGCATAATAAATTGCCACTAAAATAAACATAAATGTCCCAATAAATAAAGCAGGTTTTGCTTTATCAATGGCATATTTTTCTTCTGCGGCTACAAAATAGTATCCCACAGCAAAAACTAATAAACAGGCAAATCCGACCCACGTCATAGTTATATCGGGTGCAACCTCACTACTTGACCCGCTTGCTGCAAAAGCAGTAACACTGATCAGTAACAAAGATATCAAAAGTTTAAACATCAATTCTCCTTAATAAAATGAGCTCCCAACGAGCTTGTCCGCTTTATAGCGGACATCAAAATAGATTTTGCCGTAAGTAGCCTTAAAAAAAGTAGTCGCCCTACTTCTTCTTTTAAAAATGTATCGATTTGTATCAATGCAGTTTTTAACCCCTCTTGATTTCTCGCAATGGCAACATTATCCCACATGAGTTTTCGCAAGGAATTTTTAATATCTTTATCTATTTCTTGATTACGAACGTAGTGTTTAATAGGCAGTGTGTAGTTTTGGACACGAATTTGGAAAGGGTGTTTCAAACTGTGTTCCACGGCTAATTTGGAAAAAACCACTCCTTCTAAAAGCGAATTCGATGCCAAACGATTAGCCCCATGAACACCTGTGCAAGCAGCCTCACCAATGGCATACAGATTTTTCATGTTTAAAACTTGGGCATCTAACGTTGTGGCAATTCCTCCCATGGCATAGTGAAATGCTGGTGAAATAGGCACTTTTTCAAAAGGAAGTTCAAATCCTAACTCTTTTAAATTGGCGTAAATATTGGGAAATCGTTTTTTAAACTCTGTTTTTTCAAAGTTTTCAAAGGAGAGAAAAATCCCTTTTTTGGTCTTTTTAGCATAGTCAAATATGGCACGACTGACTACATCTCGAGGGGCAAGTTCGCCATCTTTATGATAATCAAATACAAAACGTTTGTTATCTTCATCGACAATATGTGCCCCCTCACCTCGTAAAGCTTCACTTAAAAGTGGTTTTCTTGCAAAGTGAGTGCCTTTGACAACAGTTGGGTGAAATTGCATCATCTCCATATCTTTAAGTTCAAGCCCTTTTTCAAGACATATTCCTTGAATTTCTCCGGCGATTGCAGTTGAATTGGTATGATATTTATAAATAGAACCAATGCCTCCACTGGCGATGATGGTATGGTGAGCGTAAACTACTTTTTGTGTGGTTTCGTCGCTGAAATATTGTGCACCATAACAGACTCCATCTTGAATAAGCAAATCACAAACCGCCGCATGGGTCATTATTTCATGAGGACACGCTTGCAGTAAAAACAGATGTATCATTCTGCCCGTGGCATCACCATCGGCATGTAAAATCCGGCTTCGGCAATGTGCAGCTTCTTTGGTAAAAGCCAAATTGCCTTGTGCATTTTTATCAAATTGCAATCCAGCGCTTATCAAATCATCGATACACGCTCGGGAATTTTCACTTAATATTCTGACTGCATCAACGTTGTTATGATGTACACCAGCTGTAAGCGTGTCGTTGATATGTGGTTCAATATCTTCTTTATCAACTGCCGTAGCAACTCCTCCTTGCGCCCAAAAGGTATTGCATTCCCACGATGCTTTTTTGCATAACACCAATACATTTTTATCTTTGGGTATGAGTCTTGCCGCATTTAAACCGGCAATTCCACTTCCTATAATTAAATAATCATAAATCATTTATTTGGTTTGAGTTGTTCTTGTTTTTCTTCGTCAACATACACTGGGTCAGCTTTGTATCCGCACCCACTTAAAGATAATAAAAAACTTGCTATAATGCAAGCATGAAAAAAGTTAATGATATTCTTACTCATCTGAAGTTTAATCCTGAATTTAAAAAATTAAGCACTCATACTACCCTACAAAAACTAATAAACACCTTACCTTTGAAGCTAAAAAGGGGAGTAAAATTTGCCTATATCAAAAAAGATGTCTTGTATTTTGTCTTAACCCATCCCGTTTTTAAAATGGAATTTACCCACAGCAAAGAGCTGATTTGGTCGTTGCTTAAAACTTTAGGCATTGCCAATATTTCGGACATTAATTTTTTTGTCACCAATGTCATGGATAAAAAAGAAGAACCCATCGAAGAAAAATCTTTTTATGAAGAGCGTTCTTATGGGATTTTTGAAAATTTTATCGAAGACAAACATCTGCACCATAAAATAGAAGCCATACGAAAACTCATTAAAAATATTTAAGCTTTTTCTCTTCCTCTTTGTATAAAGGGCAATATGCTTCCACACAATTCCAAAAGCGTTGGGAATGATTTTTGTGTTTTATGTGCGCTAATTCATGAATAACAATATAATCCACACAACTAAAGGGCAGTTTCATTAAGTTGGTGTTTAAGTTAATTGTATTGTTAAACGAGCAACTTCCCCAACGACTTTTATTTTTTCTAAATTTGACGCAAGAGGGAAAAAGATTCATCTTTTGGGCGTATTTCTCAACGATGCTTGGCAATATCTCTTTGGCTTTTTGTTGGTAAAAAGTATCGATTTTTTCATGCGTTAAATTAAAATCTTCCAACAAACATACACTGCCCAAATAATAAAACTCATGCGGTTGAAGTACTTTGGCTTTCAAAGAAACAATATGTTTTTCCAACCATTGCATTTTTCGATGCACTAACGCTTTGGCATCTTCAATGGTATAAAACCAATTGGCTCGAATACGGATATTTTTTGAATCTACAATTTTCATATAGCACTGTTTCATTTTCTTACTTTTTTCAAAGTGGACCATTATGTCTTCATTATCTATTTTTACACTAAAATTCAAAATCAACCTTAAGAATTATTTTGATAAAATCCTACCAAAATTTAACATAGGAATCGTGTAAATGAAAATTGCAAAAAGAATGGAAAATTTATCTCCATCGGTTACAATGGCAATTACTGCATTAGGCAGAGAACTTCAAGCCCAAGGTCGAGATATTTTAAGTTTTAGTGCGGGAGAGCCTGACTTTGATACTCCAGAAATCATTAAAGAAGCTGCTATTCAAGCCATTCAAGCCGGTCATACCAAATATACAGCCGTAGAGGGTATTACTGAATCAAAACGTGCAATTATAACAAAACTCAAAAATGACCATGGATTAACGTATGAGTTAAATCACATTGTTATTAGTAATGGGGCAAAACATTCTTTATTTAATCTTTTTCAAGTGTTAATTGAAGAAGGCGATGAAGTAATTATTCCAGCTCCTTATTGGGTAACGTATCCTGAACAAGTTAAATATTCAGACGGTGTTCCTGTGTTTATCGATACCGATGATTCAACCAATTTTAAAATTACTGCCGAACAATTAAAAGCAGCCATCACTCCAAAAACTAAAATATTGTTACTGAATTCGCCTTCAAATCCAACGGGTGGAGTTTACTCAAAAGAGGAGTTAACAGCACTTGGAAAAGTACTTGAAGGAACAGATATTATCGTTTTATCCGATGAAATGTACGAAAAAATCATTTACGATGGAAAAACGTTTACGGCAACTGCAAGCGTGAGTGAAGACATGTACAAACGAACGGTTACGATTAATGGTTTAAGTAAAGCCGTTGCCATGACGGGATGGCGATTTGGTTATGTAGCCACTCCAAACGTTGCATTAGTTAAAGCCATGATTAATCTTCAAGGACAAGTCACATCAAATATTAACTCCATTACACAACACGCTTCTGTTTTGGCTTTGGAAGGTAAAGCTGACAAAGCGATTGAAATGATGCGAATAGAATTTGAAAAAAGAAGAGACGTAGCCGTTGAGAAAATCAATGCCATTAAAGGGTTGTCTTGTGTTAAACCAGAGGGGGCTTTTTATTTATTTATCAATATCAAAGGCATCACCAATGACTCGATGAAATTTTGTTCAGACCTTTTAGAAAAAGAAGGAGTTGCCGTTGTTCCTGGACTTGCTTTTGGAACAGAAGGGTACTTTAGATTCTCTTTTGCAACCGATTTAGTCAGTATTGAAAAAGGGATTGCTCGAATCAAAAAATTTGTAGAAGAGAACTACTGATTTAAAATGTCAAAAATGACACAACAAAAAAAAGCGACGGTCGTTTCCACTTCCGTTGCTGCTTTTTTAACGCTTTCAAAACTTATCATTGGAATTGCCAGTGGTTCAGTCGCAGTTTTAGCTTCTGCGGTGGATTCTGTTTTAGATATGTTTGTCTCCATTTTTAACTACTTTGCGATTAGTAACTCTGAAAAACCTGCCGATGAAAACTTCAATTATGGTCGTGGAAAAATAGAAGCATTGGCTTCTGTTATTGAAGGAAGTATAATTACGGTTTCAGGAATTTTTCTGTTTTATCAAGCCATTCAAAAAGCACTCAGTGGTGAAACCTCGTCGTATTTAGAAATTTCATTGATTGTGATGGTAATTTCTTTATGTATTACCATAGCTTTGGTAATGTACTTAAATAAAATAGCCAAACAAACAAACAGTATGGTTGTAAAAGCCGATGCTCTGCACTATAAAACAGATGTATTTTCAAATGTTGCTGTATTGGGTTCTTTAATTTTAGTACATGTAACCAATCTTGAAATTTTTGATATTTTAGTCGGTGGGGCCATTTCTCTTTACATTATCTATTCAGCGTATGGACTGATTAAAGAGGGTGTTTTAGTGTTAATGGATCGTGCCTTAGATGAAGAGTTGGTTGAAAATATAAAAGCAATTTTATTATCCGAAAAAGAGGTCAATACCTATCATTTATTAAAAACAAGAGAAGCCGGGCATCAAAGTTTTGTGGATGTGCATTTGGTATTTGATTGTCTGATCACGCTCATGAATGCCCACAAAGTTGCCGATAGAATTGAAGAAAAAATTAAAAAACTCGATTCCAATAAAGAATGGAATATTACCATTCACATGGATCCCTATGATGATTTAGAAATAGATAAGGAAATAAAATGAAAAAAATAGTCGTTGCTTTTTTAGTTACACTCAGTTCACTTTTTGCGCAACTTGATTTGAGTAATGCCAGCTTATATAAAGCCGATATTGATTCAAAAACTGCGTATGAAATGCAACAAAAAGGAGCTCTTATAATTGATGTGCGAACCCAAAGAGAATTTGAATTTTCACGACCTAAAGATGCTATAAATATTCCTGTATTTTATGAAAAATCAGGACAACGAGTCTTTAATCAAGATTTTGTAGAACAAGTGGATTACGCGTTAAAAGGTAATCACGACAAAGAAGTTATCTTAATTTGCAGAAGTGGTTCACGAACCAAATTTGCTTCAAACCTTTTAGCCAATGAAGGCTTTTCCAATGTTTATAATATCCAACAAGGATTTACTTACGATTGGGCAAAAACAGAACTACCTGTAGAGAAATAACCCTAAAAGAGCAAAGTGATACAATTTTGTAACACCTTGGCTCTAAAAACTGCTTTTTACACTTTTTTTATATCATTTTTAATTATAAAATCGCTAGAATCCGTTTAGTAATAATTGACTTAGTTATCTTTAATTTCTATAAGATAACTTAATGTAAGGAGTACAAACGTGTCAGTCAAAAATAGGTTAACCACTTTAGCCGGTGTTTTAATTGTAGGATTAATAATTGTAGGCTTTATTGCATGGAAAAGTGCTAACTCATGGGCAAATAATATGCACACAATTGGAGATGAAAGAGTTCCAGGACTTTTATATTTAGCCAATATGAATACCGAGCGAATGGTTATTCGAGCTCAAACATTAGAAGTAATGACTCTTGAATTCAACTACAATGCACAAGAAAATTTTAGCAAAATTAAAAAACAACGTGAAAATAGTTGGGTCATCATTGATGAAAATTGGAAAAAATTTAAAGCTTTACCACGAGCAAGTGAAAGAGGACGATTAGCGGTTGAGAATTTAGGTAAGGAGTACAATGCTTGGAGAGAGATTTATGTCACACTAGATGGTTTAATTGCAAAACTTCAAAATAATCAAGATGCGCAAACACAAGATGCTTTAATTCAAGAATACAAAAAAGCCGTTGCACTTATGATTCCCATTTCAAATACTTTTGGGGCTTCTATGGTTGAACAAATTGACACCAACGTAGGTAATACCTTAAAAATGATTGAATCTGCTACATCTACTGCCGATACATCCGAAATTACAACCATTATTATTGTATTAGTTATTATATTAATAGGGGTCATTTTTACTTATATGACCATTGCCTTTATTTTAACTTCATTAAATAAAGTCGGAGAAGGTCTGAATGGTTTTTTTGCTTTTTTAAATAAAGAAACCACCAAAACAACCGTAGTGCAATTAAATACACGTGATGAATTTGGTCAAATGGCAACCATGATTAACCAAAATATCCAAAAATCGCAAGAGAGTATTAAACACGACGATAACTTTGTACAAGATGTTTCTCGATTTGCCAAAGAGATTGGTGCAGGGAATTTACTCGCAAAAATTGAAAAAGATACCCCAACGCCAAGTTTAAATGAACTCAAAAAAATATTAATGCAAATGCAATACGATTTGGAACACACTGTTGCTCGAAGTATTCCAATGCTTTTAGAAGTGTTAGAAAAATTCAAAAATCATGATTTTAGAGCAAGATTTCCAGAACCTTATGCCAAAGTGGCTGTCATGGTCAATGAATTAGGAGAGGCCATTTGTGAATTACTTAAACAATCCTTAGATGTGGGAAAAACACTTGAAAACTCTTCAACCACTTTAATTAACAATGTCAATATCTTAAATGTCAGCACCAATGAAGCTGCGGCGTCTTTAGAAGAAACTGCGGCAGCTTTAGAAGAGATTACATCAACGGTTATTAGCAATGCTCAAAACGTAACACAAATGACCACTTACTCACATGAAGTCAGCAACAGCGCTAAAAAAGGGCAAGAATTGGCTAAAAACACCAGTGATGCAATGGACGATATTACCCTTCAAGTTAACCAAATCAATGAAGCCATTTCAGTCATTGACCAAATTGCCTTTCAAACCAATATTTTAAGCCTTAACGCTGCTGTTGAAGCAGCCACAGCAGGAGAAGCAGGAAAAGGGTTTGCCGTTGTTGCAGCAGAGGTAAGAAACCTAGCTAGCCGAAGTGCAGAAGCTGCTAAAGAGATTAAAGCCTTAGTAGAACATGCTACGGCTAAAGCCAACCATGGAAAGTCTATCAGTGATGAGATGATTAAAGGCTATGAAGAGCTTTTAGGAAGTATTCATAAAACCATTCAAACCATTGGGGAAATTGCTCAAGCTTCTAAAGAGCAAGAAGCAGGAATTTCACAAATCAACGATGCCGTAACTGGACTTGACCAACAAACCCAACAAAATGCATCAATTGCGAACCAAACACGAGATATAGCAATGCAAACGGATATTATTGCAAAAGAAATCGTAGAAGATGTTATGCAAAAACGATTCTTTGGAAAAGATGATGTGATTAACAAACACAGCAATACTACTTCCAAAAAAGCAACGCCATCTATAAGTATAGAAGCCAAAACCAAAAAAGTAGAAGTCAAAAAAACAGAAACAAAAAAAGAGAGTCCAAAAACCTCTTCTGCCACATTTGAGTCAAATCAAAAAGACGACGAGTGGGAAAGCTTCTAAATAAAAGCCCCCTTTGGGCTTTTGTTTTTTAATTTATTCTAAGAATTACACTATCTTGTTATTGCGAATTTCAAGCAAAAAAATATCAACTAAACTTTACTTTAGATTTGCTATAATCCTTACATAATATAGACAAAGGATACAAGTTATGCAAACTTTATCGGTACAAATAAAAGATAATTATATGCAACAGTTTATGAATTTTGTAAAAAACAGCCAGTCAAATATTACTATTTCAAAAGATGAAAATCTGAAATTTGACCCTTACTTTTATGAAAGAAAAAAAGATTTAGAGCAAATCATTGAAGAGGTTGAAAATGGTACAATGGAGATGATATCTCAAGAGCAATACAACCAAGAAATAGAAATATTTTTCAAAGATTTAAAAGCTAATGCAAATCTTTAGAACAAGATTATACCAAACTCAACTGCTAAGAATTTTAGAACACATTGCAAAAGATAAAATAAGCGCCAGCGAAAGATTTTATACCAATTTAGAAAAATAAATCAATAACCTCCTTGAGTCTCCCCATAAATGCAGACAATCCTTTTATTCAGATGATGAAAATGTAAGAGATATGATTTTTATGAAATATACCATTCAATTTAAAATATATGAAGATAAA
>JBAYZM010000088.1:0-9295 GCA_041672515.1 Arcobacteraceae bacterium | reverse complement strand
ATGGTAATCAAAAATTGGGAGTGGAAAAAGAAGAATGAATCCAAATATGAACAGTAATAATGGTATGCAAAAACGAATGTTGATTATGACATTGGTCGTTTTTGCATTTTTTTTAGCGTATGAGTTTTTAGTATTAAAGCCTCAACAAGAAGCAAAATTAAAAGAACAAGCGGCACAATCGCAAAATGTAACTCACGCGAATCAAGCACCCGTACAAGAAGCACAAGCACCTGCTTTAGGAACACCCGCTGGTATACAAGCACCCGATTCAAATGCAATTGCATCAAAAAACATTGCTTCGGTGATTAAAACCAATAAAAGTATTTATGAAATTGATACCTTAGGTCGAATTGCACAAGTTACACTTCAAGAGAGTAAATATATCAACGAAGAAGCTAATCAAATTAAATTGTTTGATGCTAACCAATTGCGACCACTGGAAGTGAGATTTTCAGATGCCAATGTCAATGATGAAGCCTTTAAAGTCAATGTTGTTGCCAATCAATCACAAATCGATGCGACGCAAGAAAAACAAGTATTGGTTTTAACTCAAAATCTTTCAACAACGACGGTTACAAAAACGATTACTTTTTATCCGGATGGACACTATGATGTAACGGTTAATACCTCTACTCCTCAATCATTTTTTATGACAACAGGGTTTAGACCCAATGTATTAGCCGATATGTACGCTGATCATGGAGCATTGTTGAAATTAAATGATGGAACACTCACAACATTACTTGATGGTGATATGGATAAGACAGTGAACTTAACAGGTATTAAGTTTGCTTCAGCTTTTGACAGATATTACACCACGGTATTGTACAATTTTGAAACCAGCATGGCTGTTTCTGTTATGAAAGACAGCAACAATGACCCTCAAATGTTTATTCAAGGAAATACCAATTTAACGGTAAGTGGATATGCAGGACCTAAAGAACATATTTTATTAAAATCGCTCAATCCTGAGTTAGTGGATGTTATTGAATATGGATTTTTTACATTTATTGCAAAACCGATGTTTACTTTTTTAGCTTTTTTACAAGGCTATATTGGAAACTGGGGTTGGACAATTGTTGTTTTAACCATTATTATTAAACTTATTTTATACCCTTTATCGTACAAGGGTATGGTTTCTATGCAAAAACTCAAAGAGTTAGCACCTAAAATAAAAGACATTCAAGCAAAATATAAAGACGATAAACAAAAACAATCGGCACAAATGATGGAATTATATAAAAAGCATGGTGCCAACCCAATGGGGGGATGTTTACCTTTAATTTTACAAATTCCTGTATTTTTTGCAATTTACCGAGTATTATTGAACTCAATTGAGCTAAAAGGGGCAGAGTGGATTTTCTGGATTCACGATTTAGCTGAAATGGATCCTTATTTTGTATTGCCTATTTTAATGGGTGCTTCAATGTATTTACAACAAAAATTAACGCCAAATACACTGCAAGATGAAATGCAAAAGAAAATATTTCAATTTTTACCTGTAGTGTTTACTTTCTTTTTCTTGTGGTTCCCAGCAGGATTAACGCTATACTGGTTTATTAACAACGTATTTACTATTGGACAACAATATTACATTAATACGCTGTTTGAAAAACAAAAAGCAACTAAAAAATAATAGGATTTTATTATGAAAAAGTTTGAGGCAAAATCTTTAGAAGAGGCGTATGAGTTAGCGACTAATGAATATGAGTGTTCTATTACGGATTTAACTATTGATATTATCCAACAACCTACAAAAGGGTTTTTGGGTTTTGGTAAAAAAATTGCCATTATTATGGTTATACCAAAACGAGAGTACCGAAGAGAGTCAAGAAGAAAAGAGACTAAATACCGAAAAAACAGTATCAATATTGAAGAAGTATCGAAGAAAATTGCTCAAAACTGTAAAGATGAAACCAGCAGTGAGTGTCTTAAAGCCAAAGAAGAGTTTGCAAATATTAAATCAACGTTAAAAGTTGGTGAAAAAGATTCTATTTTTGATAACTTTTATACCCACAAAAGTTGCGATGAAAAGAATACAAAAATCTTTATTAAAAAAGAAAAAGAGGAAATTATCGCTGAAATTACACGTGATGTGAATACTCTTTTTGCCCATACGTGTTTTGCACTTGATGCTATTAAAGTTGAATTTTACGATGATGAAACGATTTATATGGAATTTACCGGTGATGATTCCGCGTTATTGATTGGAAAAGAAGGGTATCGATATAAAGCATTATCGTACATTTTATTTAACTGGATTAATGAAAAATATGGTCTTATGCTTCGACTTGAAATTGCAGAATTTCTGAAAAATCAAGAAGATGCTATCCATAACTATTTAGAACCTGTTATTGAAAATATCAAAGAAAATGGTTCGTATAAAACCAAACCACTGGATGGAATTTTGGTTCATATTGCCCTTAAACGACTACGAGAAGAGTTTCCTGATAAATATGTCGCGGTTAAAACCAATCAAAAAGGCGATAAATATGTACTTGTCAATGAGTACAGAGCAAAATAGGACCTTTTTTGCACAATGATACGATTGTTGCCATTGCCACGGCAAATGGCATTGGCTCTATTTCTATTGTAAGAATAAGTGGAAATGAAGCCTTAAATATTGCCTACAAACTTTCTCAAAGAAAAAGTTTAACTCCAAGGGTTGCAACACTTTCTTCTTTATACAACTCCCAACAAGAACTTATCGATGAAGCGTTAGTTTTATACTTTAAAAATCCTTATTCATTTACAGGAGAAGATATTGTTGAATTCCAATGTCATGGGGGATTAGCCATTGCCAGTATTGTTGTGGATGAAGTCATACGATGTGGTGCAAGATTGGCAATGCCTGGAGAGTTTTCAAAACGGGCATTTTTAAATGGTAAAATTGATTTAAGTAAAGCTGAAGCCATTGCTAAAATTATTGAAGCCAGAAGTGAAGATGCCGTTAAACTTTTAGCCAAACAACTCAAAGGCGAATTGTCCAATTTTGTGGAAGATATACGCAAAGATTTGCTTTTTATGTTAGCGTACACGGAAGTGAATATTGATTATGCTGAAGAAGATTTGCCTCCTGATATTTATGAACAAATCCAAACCAAATTGCACGCAATTGAAAAAAAACTTGACAATACACTAGAAGCCAGCAAACGAAGAGAAGGTCTTATAGAGGGCTTTAAAGTTGCCATTATTGGAAAACCCAATGTGGGGAAAAGTTCATTGTTGAACAAACTTTTAAATACCAATCGAGCGATTATCTCTGATATTGCTGGAACAACAAGAGACACCATTGAAGAGAGTGTAAAAATTGGAACGCATCTGATTAAAATTGTGGATACCGCAGGGATTCGACAATCCGATGATGTGATTGAAAAAATTGGTATTGAAAAATCAATAGAAGCAATAGAAGAAGCCGATATTATTGTTGCTTTGTTTGATAATTCAAAAGCAATGGACAAAGAAGATGAAAAAATCATATCGCTTTTAGACCAAGCGTCTGACAAAGAGATTATTATGGCGTTAAATAAATCGGATTTGCCCAATACCTTTGACACCACTTTACTTCAATCACACATAACATTAAGTACCAAAGAAGATATTAATCCTTTAATACGTCGTTTAGAAGATATTTTAGACAGTAACACGCACGGTGATGATATGACCTTAATTTCCAAAAGACAAGTTCTTGCCGTGACGCACACACTTCATAATATTAAAGAAGCCAATGCCCCTTTACAAACAGGAGAATTGGAGTTTTTTGCGTATCATATCAACGAAGCCTTGGAAAATATTAGCAACATCACCCGACCGTATGAACATACCCAAATGTTAGATGTGATGTTTGGAGAGTTTTGTTTAGGGAAGTAGTTATTCCCAATCAAGCAGTCGTTTATCCCCTTGAAGTTTCCGAATATCGGTCACATCTTGCGACATCTCAATTACACCTTTGTAAATACCTTCATCATCTCTTACTGCAAAATAACGAATATGAACAAACTGTCCTTTAAACTGAATCCAAAACTCTGCGGTATTTTGTCGTCCTGCTTTGAACTCTTCTAAAATTTTGAGAACCTGATCCACACTTTTAGGTGGATGGCAAAACTTCACTTCTCGCCCAATAATTCCAGCGCTTCTTGGAAAAACACGTTCATCGCCTCGGTTGTAAAAAACCACTCTGTCCTTTTCATCGACATAGGTAATATCTACGGGTAAGAATTTAAAAATAAAATTAACTTGTTGAGGCGTTAAATAGCCTTCATCGTAGTGGGTTCTGTCGTCAAGTGAAAAAGGAAGTTCTCTTCGTTTTTTATCATCTTTGGGATGCACATACTCTTCTTGTGGTGGATAAGCAACAGGTGGCGTTGAAAACATCCAACCAATCTCTTCATCGCCTTGTCTCATCTCTTTCCAATCTTCTTGGCTTAACATGCCTAAGGCATTTGGAAGTAATCGTACTTCTTCTACATTCATGAGGTGAGTTAAACTGTTGTGCAACATAATAATGGCATTAAATATAGCATCGAACTCTTTGTTGTCAATGAGTTTACGTATGGCTTTTATCTCGTCTCGAATTTGGTCATGAAACGCCCACATATTTTGACTGGGGCTTGTCCATCCATATTTTTCCAAATAGGGGAAAAGCTGATTCTCTTTTCGGGCAAAGTGTTTTTCAACTTCACATAATTGGTTAAAACAGTTAAAAAACTTTTCAAAATCCTCGGTTATTTTGGTTTGAAACAGTTCAGCAAAAAGTGATTTAATGAGTTCATTTTCTTCTAAATAGACCAATACCGGATGACCAGCAGGAAGTTGTGAATAGTTAAGAGGTTGTTCGTTCATAGTGGTATATTTCCTTTTTTATTTTAGGAAATATAACCAAATCTCAGATTATTACCATGATTGCTGTCAATATTTTGTGCTTATGCTTTTTGTACCCAAATTAAGTTGGCATTCTCTTTGTCTATATCAATCCACGAGTTGCAGTTGAACTCTATTTTTAAAACGGTACAGGGTTTAAACTCATCTTTAAAATTAACAAACGTATAGGCTAATGCAGCTAAAGAGGGATTGTGTCCTACTAAAAAGAGTTCATTGACCGTATCATAGGTATAACTGATGGTTTCGATGAGTTCATTTAAAAAAGCTTGATACAAAACTTCGTTGTACATGATGTGTTTGTCATAATGTAAATATTCACTGATAATTTCAGCCGTTACACGTGTTCGTTTGGCAGGACTTGCCACAATTAAATCAGGTTGTACGTTTAAAGCTTGCAGTGTTTCACCCATTTTATGAGCTTGTTCAATCCCGTATTCAGAGAGTTTTAAATCAAAATTATCCTCTTTGATATAACTGACTGATTTTTCTGGATGCCTCATAATGTATAGTGTTTTCATTTGTCGAAATTCCGTTATTAATAATAATTTTTAGTTATCAAATTGTAAATTTTTTTACCTTTCATATCACTAAAAATTATTATAATTTTTGATATATTTTGTATAATGCTAAAAAAGTAAAAGGCTAAATATGGGCTATGATTTGGATAAAAAACTCGTCATTGGGATTTCTTCACGGGCTTTATTTAATTTAGAAGATGAAAATAAAATATTTGAACAACACGGACTTGATGAATACTATAAATATCAAATTGAAAATGAAGACACCATTATTCAAAAAGGAACTGGTTTTCGCTTGGTTAAAAATCTTTTACGCATCAATGAAGATTTTCCCGATGATAAACAAGTTGAAGTCATAATTATTTCACGCAATAACGCAGCAACAAGTTTACGTATTACAAAATCCATTGAAAAGTACAAATTGCACATTCAGCGTTCGGCTTGGTCGGGTGGAGAGAGTATTTCAAAATATTTGAAACCTTTTAAAGTCGATTTGTTTTTATCTGCCAATGAAAATGATGTGCAAGAAGCCATTAATTTAGGAATTGCAGCAGCACGAATATTGCCCTATGAGAGCGATATGGAGAGTCAAAGCAATCAAGTGAGAATTGCTTTTGATGGTGATGCGGTTCTGTTTTCAGAAGACTCAGAAGTTATTTATAAAACACAAGGGTTGGAAGCTTTTTTACAATACGAAATGGACAATGCAACTAACCCGATGAATGCAGGACCATTTGCTAAGTTATTGAGTTTAATTTCTCATATTCAATCCAAATATCCTCAAGAAAATACTCCCATACGAACGGCTTTGATAACGGCAAGAAATTCTCCTGCGCATGAAAGAGTTATTCGCACATTGAGTGCTTGGAATGTGCGATTGGATGAAGCGTTCTTTTTAGGTGGAGTGGATAAATATGAAGTGGTCAACGCCTTTGGTGCAGATATTTTCTTTGATGATCAAGATGTTCATTTGCAAAAAACCTCTAAAATATCACCCAGTGCAAAAGTGCCTTATAAAGATGAATCGATATTAAATCGGATTTGATATTTTTTTATTAACTCTTTTTTTATACAATACGAGAATTGATTTAAAGGAAAAATTATGGAACAAGTCAAAACAGTCATTTTATTAGCTTCTTTAACTATTTTGTTTGTTTTTATTGGTGGCTATGTAGCGGGAAGCAATGGAGCGTTGATTGCTTTTTTAATGGCAGCAGGAATTAATTTTTATGCGTATTATTATTCCGATAAACAGGTTTTATCGCAATACAATGCGGTACTCGTAGAAGACAGAAATCATCGTTTAAAAAGAATCGTTCAAAATCTTACGTATAAATCCAATTTGCCTATGCCTAAAATTTATATTATTCCCGATTCCGTTCCCAATGCATTTGCAACAGGAAGAAACCACGAAAATGCAGCCGTTGCAGTCACTCAAGGTTTGTTAGAGTTACTCAATGAAAAAGAGATAGAAGCGGTGATTGCACATGAGTTATCGCATATCAAGCATTATGATATTTTAATAGGAACGATTGCTGCAACTTTTGCAGGTGCTATTGCAATGTTGGCAAATATGTTGCAGTTTTCAGCCTTGTTTGGAGATAACCGACGCGGAGTTCACCCTGTTGTCATGATTGTTTTAGCCATTATTTTGCCTTTGGCTGCGGGAGTTATTCAAATGACGGTGAGTCGAAGTCGAGAGTATTTAGCCGATGAAGGAGCCGCTCGTATGACAGGCGAAGTCAAACCTTTGCAAAGTGCATTGGCAAAATTAGAGAGTTATGCCAAACGAGGAGAAGTGCATAATGCTACAGAACAAACGGCACACATGTTTATTATCAATCCTTTTTCAGGACATGAAACAAGATTTTCAGATATTTTTAGAACACATCCTACCACACAAGATAGAATTGCACGACTCGAAGAGTTGCAATTTGAGTTAAAATAGCAGATTATTTAAATAAATCGACTATTTTATCAAAACTGATGGCATCTTTTAAAATAGGATAAATTCCTTTTGCAATAAGCGTATTTTTTAATCCAATTCCAATTTTATCGGCGATAAAATAGTTCACTTCATGTTCTTTAAGTAAGTTAGGAAGTAGGGTGGTTGGTTTTAACTCACTCGTATGTACAGGGTTTTTTACTAAGACTTTTGACGTGAGTTTATAATCTTCAATGTGCAAAATAAAAATAAACTCAGAATATAAATTAATATCTTCCAATTGAGTTTTACTTGAAGAACACACCGCGACATAAAAATCATTTTTAACTTCATGGATTTTAAGATTGTACCCGTAGATTAATGCCATGGCGATTTTTCTTCGAGCATTTTTAAGTATGCGTGTAAAAGTAGGGCGCGATACGTTCATTTTTTGAGCCGCTTCTTCTTGATACATATTAAGAATGTTCATGAGTTGTATGGCTTCAATTTCTTCATGCAATAACACAATCGTCTCTTCTGGTTCAACATCTTTAGGACCAAAATATTTACTGTGCAGTTTTAAACTTAATTCTCGTTGTACTTTTTCTCGTGCCATGTTTATCTTTTTTTGGAAATTTTAGCATATTATCTTCAATTTAGCAAATTTCATATTGACATATGTTCATTAATTCGTTAAAATTCTAAACATATGTTCATTTATTTTTGTAATCCAAACATATGTTCACTATTAAATGAGTTACCTTAAAATATTATACCCCGGAGTTAGTAAAATGAGAATCGTATTCCCCACCAAAGAAAACATGAGTTATTTATCACAGAGTGCTTTAGACATCAATGAAGCAAAATATTTAACAGTTTTGGATATTCAAAATCAAACTATTGTAGGAGTTGAAATGATTAAAAATACCATTTCATCAAACAATGAAGAGTTTGTACAAACGTTTAAAGAGAACCAATATGAAGCCATTGTCGTTACACAAAGCAACTCTTTACCACTAAACGAATTAAAAAATGCAGGGATTAGTGTTTACACGGATAGTAAATCACAGTCGGTATTAAATGCGTTTAATGATTATTTGAATCAAAGATTGGCGTTAGCGTAAGTTTTTCTTTGTGGTTGCAAAGTGTAACCACAAAGATTAAGCCAATTATTGATAAACATTTTTTCTGTGAGAAACTCTTAATACTAAAATAATCAATCTATCATTTTTCTTTTCAATGTTATGTTAAGCTATTGACCATTTATATCTTATAAGATATAAATTTCCATGGAATGGAAAATAAACTATTACAGCCAAAATAATAAATCTCCTGTTAAAAAATGCTTGATGAAATTGGCAATGAGCCAAAAGTTGAAATATTTAAAGAAAAAACTTTTTGTAATGCTTCATGGGTTTCAGAAAAAAACACAAGCAACTCCACGAAAAGAGATTGATATTGCAATAAAAAGAATGAAGGAGTTAACAAATGGATGATTTTAGAAAACATTTAAAAGAGTCTTTAAAAGATGAAGAGTTTAAAACGGCTTACGAGGATAAAGAGTTAAGATACAAAGTTGTTGATATTTTAGTGGGTATTAGAATTCAATATAAACTATCTCAAGCAGAACTTGCCAAAAAATTAGGAACAACTCAAGCTGTTATTAGTCGAGTGGAGAACGGTTCTGTAAATATTGGTATTGATTTTTTACAAAAAGTAGCTAATACTTTTAATAAAAAATTAGATAGTAATGTTGCATAATCGTTTCTCGAGCCTTGCTTTTGGACTTTTTAAATTGTTATATTGTATCTGTTTCCTTTTTTATTGTACTGACGATAGGAGTAAAAAAGTGGAGATTCAACCTCTCGTATAATATAAATATAGCAAAAAAGCTATAATAAAAAGAAGAGTAAAAGTTAAAGCTTTAGTATATTGGTCACACCTCTAAAACCATTAAATAACTAAAATTAAT
>JBAYZM010000087.1:0-9318 GCA_041672515.1 Arcobacteraceae bacterium | reverse complement strand
TTTCGAAGAGGTCACTCCCGGACGACTCTCATTTGAACAGTCGTATTTTCGGTTACAATAATTGCATTGAATGTTACAAGCAGGGGCAACGGCTACGTGGATTCGAGCGTAGTGTTGGTGCGCTCCTTCGCTATAACATGGATGATTGTTAATCTTATCCATAACTTCTTGTTGGATATCGGTTTGTGTGCTACTTGAAGTGCATGAACAACTCATAGTAACTCCTTTATGGTTTTATGAAAGCATAAATGCAACTAGTGTTCCACAGCTTTAAAAGAGCTTTAAAAAGGAATACAAAATGCATTAACAAACCAAAGACACAAGGAGAAACAATGGAAATCCAACAAAAAATAAAAGAGGAATTACTCAAAGAAGTTTTTACCAACATTGACAACATTTACGATTTCTTAGATTCACGATTTAAACTCGATGAAGTTGCCAATGAAACACTGATAAAAAAACTCAATGAGCTAAAAGACATGGTCTATCACACTTCACAATTTTGTGAGTTGAGTTAGGGTAGTTTAAAAATAGGAAGAAATATTACAAATTGACATATTTTTGAAACAAATTGGATTTTTTGGTTAGTATTCGATAAAAGAGTATAAGTGTATAAAGCAGATATTGAAAAAGGAATACTATGAATACTTCCACGATGACGCAGACCATTTCAAATAAGATTCACACTATCCGAGGTCTTCAAGTGATGTTGATAATGATTTAGCTGAACTTTATGGTGTAGAGACAAAAAATTTAAATCGAGCAGTCAATAGAAATATTGAGAGATTTCCTTTGAGTTTTCGTTTTCAACTCACCGAAGAAGAGTATGAAAATATAAGAGTTAAATTTGCCACCTCAAGTTCAAAAGACTCTTTAAGGTTCCAATTTGGCACCATAGAAAATGGTCGTGGAAAACACAGAAAATATTTACCTTATGTATTTACAGAGCAAGGTGTTTCCATGCTTTTCGCAGTTTTGCGAAGTGATATGGCGATTAAAGTCAGTATTCAAATCATAGAAGCTTTTGTAAATATGAGAAAGGTTATTTCAAATAATGCTTTTATATTTCAAAGATTGGATTTATTGGAACAAAAACAGTTTCGTACAGATGAGAAAATAGATAGTGTCTTGAGCGCCTTAGAAGATAAAACCCAAAAAACCAGTGAAGGAATCTTTTTCGATGGTCAAATATACGATGCCTATGCTTTTGTCAATGATTTGCTAAAAAGTGCAAAAAGTGAAGTGGTACTCATAGATAACTATATTGACGACACAATCTTTACTCTCTTTAGTAAATACCAAAATCTAAAATTCAAGATTTATACTCAAAATATCTCTAAGTGTCTTAAACTTGATTATCAAAAGTACTGTTCACAATATAATAATATTGAGTTAAAAGAGTTTAAAAATGCTCATGACAGATTTCTCATTATTGATACAACAAATATTTACCACATAGGAGCAAGTCTTAAGGATTTGGGAAAAAAATGGTTTGCATTTTCAAAGTTTGAGATGGAAGCTTTAGAGCTTTTAGTAAAATTAGAATAATAAAATCTCGCAAAATTCTACTCCAAAATAGAAATATTCTTTGTACTCTTCTTCCATAGGAATGAGTTAAATTAGTTTAAGAATGAGACAAATATTGCAAAATGTAATATTTTAAGTTATATCAAAATTCTTTAGATATAATTTTTAAAAATCAATAAAAGTGTTTAAAATGAATCAATATAATACAAATTTAGAAAATCAAACTTGTACTTGTCAAGATTGGCAAGAAACGAGACAAGAATTTAGACAAAATGACCCTAGAAACTCAAAAACTAATAAAATAATTTACATCAAAGCTTGAAAAACTAGAAAAAGATGTATCAAATAAAAGTAAAATTGCTACTTCTAAGCCATTCAATCAAAGTCTTAGAATAGAAAATAAAAGTATTCAAGATAATGATGGTGAAATATTGAAAAGAGAATCATTTGATGATTTTTGATTATTAATAACTTTGAAATTTATGGAAGATTATAAAAAAGGAAAATTCATGAATGCAGAAAAAAAGAGAAAAATTGAAGAAGCTTACCAAAAACAATGGGGGACTCATAATAATGATAATGGTAAAACTCTTGAGGATTTAATAAAGTTATATCATAAATCCTATGAATCGATAAGTACTGAAATTAATAATGATAAGCAAAAAACCAAAGCTTTACCAGAAGAAATACAAGGGATTTTAGAATCCCAAAAATTAGCTAATTCTCTTATTCAAGAGAGTTTATCTCTAAATTTGCCAAACTCCAAAGCAATTCTTGAAAATAATATTAACATCAATAAAAATCTTTTACAAAATAAAGATTATATTAAATCAGCAAACGAGGCAATAAATCTTGCTAAAGGGATAAATAGTGATATTTACAAATTTAAATTGGATGCAATAAAAAATCAAGAAAAACAATTTCATAATATTGAGTATGCAAAACCTATAGAATTTAGAAATTATGCTAACGAGATGTTAAAAGAGTTTAAGATTCAAAATGAAAAATTAAATATTGTAATTGAGTATTTAAAAACACAAAATGAGTCATTAGATATACAAATTGAACAGGATAAGGCTTCATCTGATAAACAAATAAAGAAATTGCAAGAACAAATTATACAACTTGACACTTCCTCAAAGACACAAGGACGATATAATAGAATTGCAATAGGCATTACTTTGTTGGTTGCGATATTAAGTATTTATTTTTCTTTTGAAACAACAAAAATATCTGCTGATAAAACAGAAGAAATTTATATTAAAGAAAATGTTTCAGGTGATAACCAACATAATGAACTAAAAAAAATATTAGAAAATAATAGTAATAAAGATTTGATTTTTGAAGATAAACAGTTGAAAGTTTTAAATCAGATTCTTGAAACAATAAAAAATGAGAAAATTACAAAATGATATTACTTTATAAAATGAATGTTAGGACTAAAACAATGGAAAATTTAATTGAATATCTTTTAAACTGTGCCAGAATTTAACCAATTATAGTCAAAGTTAAAATGGATATTTTTAATAGTTTACAATAAAAGGAATTCACTCAATGGATAAACAACTCATAACAACCTTACAAGCTGAGTTCAATGAACTTTCAAACATCCTTGAAAATAGTATGATTGAATATTGGTATGCCAGAGATTTGCAAAAAGTATTGGGATATGAACGATGGGAAAATTTTGCCAATGTTATTGAAAAAGCAAAAATAGCGTGTGAAAACTCTCAAATTGAAATTACAGACCATTTTCGTGAGGTTACGAAAATGGTTTCAATTGGTTCAAATACGCAAAGAGCGATAGAAGATATTATTCTCACTCGATATGCATGTTATCTCATCGCTCAAAATGGGGACAGCAAAAAAGAGCCAATTGCTTTTGCACAAACTTACTTTGCGATGCAAACCCGAAAACAAGAACTCATAGAACAAAGATTAGAGTTAGAAGATAGGCTTCACGCAAGAGCAAAACTAAGAGATTCAGAAACAGAATTGTCAAAAAATATTTATGAACGAGGGGTCGATGACAGTGGCTTTGGTCGTATTCGTTCCAAAGGTGACACGGCACTTTTTGGTGGAAATACCACCCAAAATATGAAAGATAAATTGGAAGTACCTGCAGGGCGCCCTTTGGCTGATTTTTTGCCCACAATTACCATTGCAGCAAAGAATCTAGCAACAGAAATAACCAATCATAATGTAAAACAAAACAATCTTTATGGTGAAATGTCAATTACCAGTGAACATATTCAAAACAATGAAAATGTGCGAGGACTTTTAAACCAAAGTGGCATTAAACCTGAAGAATTGCCTCCTGCACACGATTTGAAAAAGTTAGAACGAAAAGTAAAATCCGATGAAAAAAAGATGATACAACAAAGTGCATTGCCGAAAAATAAAGAGAAAAAATAAAAAGAGTTTGAGTGAATTAATCAGCGATGAGTACAGTATTGCGCAGTAGTTTTAGTCAAGTAAACTGTGGTTATATACTCATCGCTCATTAATTCATGGTAATTTCAATCATTTTCCCATTTAATATTTCACAAAACTCTACACCAAAATCGAAGCACTCTTGCAACTCTTGAGGGGTGGGGATGAGTTTAATTTTTAAAAGATTCATTGGTGGCACTTTGAAGTGTAAGAATTTTAGCCTATCAATAATCATGTCAATGGCTTCACCACTCCAACCGTATGAGCCAAAGGCTTGTGCCATTTTACCTTTTTTTTCTAAAAACATCATACAACACAACAAATCCCAAACCGGTTTTGGGGCATCGCCGTTAATCGTGGGGGTTCCAATTAAAATGCCATCACTTTCATAGAGGATTTTTATCATATTTTGTTCATCTAAGGAGGCCAAATCATAGACATTGGCAACAATGCCTTGCGCACTTTCACACCCTTCATAGATTTTTTGTGCCATGTTTCGGGTATTTTTATAACTGGTCAGATAAAAAATAGAGAGCACTTTATGATTTTTCTCAACACTTTGGCTAAAAGTTTTATAGTGTTGAATATATTTTTGTGGATTTTGATTTAAAATGGGTCCATGCAATGGCGCAATAAGGGCAATATCCAGTTTTTCATACAACTTAATGGCATTTTGTACATACGATTTAAACGGACGCATAATGTGGTCATAATAATAGGAAAAGGCATAGGAAAAATCACCCACAAGCTCTTCAAACAATCGTTCATCGCAATAGTGACTTCCAAACACATCGCCTGAAAAAAGCAGTTTGTTTTCAACCACATACGAACTCATGGTTTCTGGCCAATGCAAATAAGGCGTGGTTAAAAATTGAACCGTTTTTTCACCCAAGGTGATACTTTTGTTTGTCCAAACGGTTTCAAAATTAATATTTTCTGATTGAACAAGTGCTTTGAGCATATTGGTAGCTTGGGGAGAAACTAGGACTTTGGCTTGAGGACATCGTTTGATGAGTTCAGGGATAGCTCCGGCATGGTCAGGTTCTAAGTGGTGAGAAATGACATATTTAATTTCATCGTATGAACAAAGTTGTTCGATTTTTCTGAAATACTCTTCTTGAAACTCCAGTTTTACCCCATCGACAATAATCACCCCTTGAGAGGTTTTGATTAAGTAAGCGTTATAGGAACTTCCATTGGCGGTTTTCATAATAATATCAAACGTTCTAATTTCGGAATCAAAAACTCCTATAAAAAAGATGTTGTCTGAAATTTCAACCACATTATTGCTGTTCATTGGCAAGTAACCTTTGCATCCAAATTGGAGGATTTTGTTTCATGGCAATCAATTTTTTTAAAATATCTTCTATTTTTTCATTTTCATTGGACGTTTGCATAGGAAAGACTCCACAAGATTGCACCATTCGTGAAGCTTTGGGTCCGATTTGTTGCACGACTAAAACATCGCTTTCTTCAAGACATTCGATTTTATAGGTGAGTTTATCAATCTCATCTTCAATCTCGACAGATGAGTCCACTTTTTTGATAAAATGAAACTCCTCATCAATGATTTCATAGATACTAAACTCTTTACACCAACCAAAATGTTGATTCACATGAATATCATCGGTTGTAGCAAATGCTATTTTCATAATATGTAGAGCCTAAATTTTTTATCGATAACTTGCTCTAACGTATTTTTAATCATTTCATACGTTCCCGTACTTGCCATGGAACAACCAGCACATGCGCCTTGATAGGCAAGCCTTAACTCAATTTCAGGTTGGGTAATATAATCGATTAAAAGGATATTTCCTCCATCTTTGATTAACATTGGGCGAATAAATCGATCCAACGCATCGTTGATGATTTCCAATTGCGATTCAATACTTTTGGCTCTAAACGATTTATTTAATTCACACTCTTGCACCAACTCTTTGTCCAAACCAGCCAATTGAATACATGCCATTGCATGCCCATTTTGAGCCGCTTTTAACATGCAAAAAAATCCCTCTTTGACATTTTCTACTTGGCTTCTGTCTTGTAAGAGTAAAAGCGCCAATCGAAAAGCCGCTTGCGTATGATTTTTCGCAATGGCTCGTCTGAAA
Organism: Arcobacteraceae bacterium; assembly: GCA_041672515.1. GTDB lineage: Bacteria > Campylobacterota > Campylobacteria > Campylobacterales > Arcobacteraceae > Marinarcus. Next base: position 3,250 of record JBAYZM010000087.1, on the reverse strand, counting down.
TACTCTTTGGCTTTGGGCATATCTTCCTCAACCCCGATTTTGGATTGGTACATTAACGCCAAATTAAAGTGAGCAGAATCGTTGTCATACAAACTGGCTTCTTCAAAATATTGTTTGGCTTTGTTAAAATCTTTGCTAACACCTTCCCCTTTTAAATACATCAAACCCAAATTTGCCATGGCTTGATCATTTTTGAGTTTTGATTCTTCTTCCCAAATGCTTTTTGCTTTTGCAAAATCCTTTTGTTTGTAAGCATTTAATGCTTCTCTGTGTCTCATAAATCTGATTCCTTCCCCTGGATTGGGTAATTCTTTGCCTAAGGCTAACTCTTTTTGAATATGCTTGGCTAAATATTCATGGGCAAGTGCAACGGCTTCGTCGTAATCTTCACTTGCCCCTTTGATATCAAAATCAATAAACTCTACTAAAAAAGCATCACCCACTTCATTTTCCCCACAATAACATTCAAAGGGATAATCTAGGTTCATGTAGTAGTTTAAATCTTTTTGCATAATGTTACTTTTAAAAACTCAATGCCACGTGATTGATTCGGTCATCAAGGTCTATTTTTTCTCGAAATGGTCGAGGTTGATTTGATGGGGAAAAAATACCTTTGCTTTTGTGCGAACGAATTTTATACATCCCATTTTCATGTCCGTCTAAATAGTAATCATCGTACTCTTGGGTGTAGGGCATATCCCAAACAATAGCACCTGGAGTAGGACACGCATCAAAACATTTAGGCACAGAACAATCCACGCACTCGATACATTTTTCAGGTTTGACATAGGTGTATTCCCCATCATCAAGCGGTGAATCATCGGCACTGACAATTGCCGTTGCGGGACACTCTTCGACACATGCATCGCAGTTAATACACTCATCGGTAATTAAAACAGACATGAAAACTCCTTAACTTACTTTTTTTTACAGGTGCAATTGCCGCTGTCTAACAACGAAAGTGCATTCGCAGACGTAAGCAGTTTAAAATCGTTTTGTAAAAAAGTAAGATAGATTTCATCGAGGTTGACAGCCACTTTAGCACAAGAGTAGACTTTAATATCACTCTCTTGCAGTCGGTTAAACAATCCTTCCCCCATGTGATAAAAAATAGTGCAACTCACTCCACTGTTTGCAATAAATTGGGCGGTATCTTCACCGTCACCCAAACCTTCATTTTTGACCACACTGAAATTGCCTGTATTCAAATCCATGAGTGCAAAAAATGGCGCATTGCCATAGAGTTCAGAAATAACTGTCGTCTGGGCAGTATCAATTGGAATAGCTAACATCTTTTATCCTTTCCTATTGTCATTATAAGAAAGGTATATGCAAAGAGTGTTCCTTTTTAGTGGGAGTGTTATTTATTGGGTAAAGTATGAATAATGACTTTGTCTTTTTTAATTTCATACTCAAAAGTATGTTTCTCGCAAAACTCATCATTGGCTTTTTTACACATTTTTTTCGCTTTTTTTTCTGCTTCTTCGAGTGTTTCAAAGGTATATTTTTTATTCCACGATTTTTTCTTTTTCGCACAACCACACAGTTTGGGGATTTTAATTTTTATCATGGGTTTTCCTTTGAATAATACAATACAATATTGTATCAAGATTTGGTTGATTTTTAGTGATACCTAATATTGGGAATGCCTTTTGCATATAAACCAATAATAAAACCAAAATAAAGGGTTTACCATGGTCAATAAAAAACTCATACGAGAACTTCTTAGCGAAACCGATTGCGCGCACAATAAAACCAAAAAATCATCTTGCGATAAACCCAAACCAGGAGAAACCAGTGGAGGTTGTGCGTTTGAGGGGTCTCAAATTGCCCTTTTCCCTTTTGCCGATGTGGTGCATTTAGTCCACTCACCTGCTACGTGTATTGGAGCTTCGTGGGAAACCAGAGCCACACCGACTTCACATACGGGTGAAAATAATACGGTCACGGGATATTGTACGGATGTAACGACCAATGACATTATTTTTGGAGGACATACCAAACTTGAAGCCTCGATTGAGTATTTGATTGAACATAAAAAACCCAAAGGAATTTTTGTCTATGAAACCTGTGTAACGGCGATGATTGGTGATGATATGGACAATGTGTGTTCACGAATGCAAGACAAACACGGGATTCCTGTCATAGTTATTCACTCCCCAGGTTTTGTGGGCGGTAAAAATTTGGGTTCACGTTTGGGTGCAGAGTCGGTTTTACATCAACTCATAGGCACACGTGAGCCAGAGACGATTCACCCTTTTGGCATTAATCTCATTGGCGAATACAATGTTACGGGCGACATGTGGCAATATGTACCATTGTTGGAGAAAATTGGCATTAAAGTCATTTCAACATTAGCAGGTGATGGTCGATTGGAAAATATCCAAATGGCACACACGGCAAAACTCAACGTGATTGTTTGTGCCAAATCGTTGATTTCATTGACACGAAAAATGCAAGAGAAATATCATATTCCCTATATCAGTATCTCTTTTTATGGCAAACGAGATACGAGCAATGCCATTATGAGTATTGTCAATGCTTTTGGCGATGAGGCTTTGATTAAAAAAGCCCAAGAGGTCATCCAAGAAGAAGAGGCAAAATTAGAAGAAGCGTTAATTCCGTATCGAAAAATTTTAGAGGGTAAAAAAGCGATTTTAAACACGGGTGGAAACAAGTCGTGGTCGATTGCTTCGGCACTGCAAGATATTGGGATTGATGTGATTGCAACGAGTGTGAAAAAAGCCACACTTGAAGACAAAGAGATTGCCTCACAATATGTGAAAATTTTAATTACCGATCCAGGGACTCAACAAGCACAACTCATTGATGAACACAAAGTCGATATTTTACTTGCGGGTGGGCGAAGTTTATATACTGCCATTAAGAAAAAAGTTGCATTTGTCGATGTCAATCAAGAGAAAAAGGTGAGTTACGGCGCGTACAGCGGTTTGGTTAATTTAGCCAAAGATGTTTGCAGTGCTGTCAATAATAAAGTTTTTAAGATTGTTGGACGAGAGGCTCCTTGGGGAAATGAGTGACAAAATAAGATTTTCTTTCATAAAATAATTAAATTAGGAAAGTGTTAAAAAAGTTTATCTGTGTTAGAATGGTTACAGAGTTTTTACATCGTAAAAAAGGATTGTAACTGAAAAAACAAATTTTATGCTTTTATAATACATACAGCGATGAAATAAATTTTGAAGTCCTTCAAAGTGTGTTACATGGCTATTTTATTAAAAGTACATCT
>JBAYZM010000086.1:0-9319 GCA_041672515.1 Arcobacteraceae bacterium | reverse complement strand
TCAATGACATTTAGAATAATATCGTAAGGGGAGTTTTCTAAATACTCTTTGGTGACTTTTTCCTCGAGTGTATAGTCATTTAATGAGTATGAACCAGGTAAATCGGTGATTTCAATGGTATACTCTTTGTATTTGAAAACAATCTCTTGTTTTTGGACGGTTACCCCTGAAAAATTCCCTACTTTAAGCCGTGCATTGGAAATGGAGTTAATGAGCATTGATTTTCCGACATTGGGTTGTCCAACCAGTGCAACTTTTATTATTTTTGAAGTTTTATTCAACATTTTCCCACCTCAATTAAAGAAGCTTCGGAAACTCTTAAAGCCACTTTTGTTCTATCGACAGTGATTTCAATGGTATTTTTTGCTAATGTTACTTCTTGTAAAAAAATCTTGGCATCTTTTGTGATACCAAAAGAGGTTAGCCGTGCTTTGAGTGCTTGAGGAGCATTTATTTTGGTAATAATGGCAGATTCCCCTTTATTTAAATTGTCAAGTGTCATCTTCTTCCTTTTGAAATTAATAATGATTATTATAATAAAAGTATGGTTATATTCAGTTGATATACATCAATAAAATTAAGTTTGTATTGTATAATGATTATTATTTATACTCTATTTAATGTTTGTTTTTTTTGTAAACTTTAGCTATACTTTTTGTAATTAATTTTTTAAAGGCATAATTTTATGGTAAATGAAAATGAACAAGTTATAGATGAGTTAAAAAAGATTGTAAAGCAAAAAGGTTTAAAATATACCGAACAAAGAGAAGTGGTATTAAAAATTTTAATGCATGCACAAGAACATTTAACAGCTGAAGAGATTTATAATTTAATAAAAATAAAAGAACCCGATTCAAATATTGGGATTGCAACGGTTTATCGAGCTTTGAGCTTTTTAGAAGAGGTTGATTTAATTGCTTCTATTGCTTTTGGAAGTGAAGGTAAAAAATATGAAAGCAACGCAAAAGCACACCACGATCACCTTATTTGTACTTCGTGTGGCAAAATAGTTGAATTTGTAGATGCTGAGATAGAAAAACGACAAGAAAAGATTGCAAAAGAAAATAATTTTAAAGTTACAAGCCACTCAATGCAATTATACGGAGTTTGCCTGCAATGTCAATAATATTAAGGCATTTGCCTTAATATTATGAAATCTCTTTCATTTTACAATCACTGTAGCATTCACTGCAGTTTTTAATTCCCATAATTTTTACGTACTCATCATACACACAAGCAACACTTCGTTTAGCACAAATAAATGGAATGTTTTGTTTTTTTGCTTCATTTTTATATTTGTGCATTACGTTGTGATTTAAAAAAGAAGTCAGCATCACAATACAGTCTGTATCTTGTGGAATCTTTTTTTTAGGTGCAGAAGATTTCTTTCTGGCATCCCAATGATTAATTGTTTTTGCACCTAAACTTTGTAACATCACAGAAATATGTGAAATTTGATCGCCCCCAATAACTAATACACTCATTTTATTTCCTTTAGCAAGTACAACCGGTTGGTTTAATTAAATCTTTTTTATTTTCAGTGATAAATAGATTTGACATTCTAAATCCTTTTATTGATAATCATTATTAAGATAATACAAGAAGTAATCTTAAATATTTATTAATATTGAGAATAATTATCATAAAACTAAATAGAAAATAGTAAATCCTGGGAGGAAAGAGGAAAAAGATAAAAAGGAAAGCAGTAAGAAGAATTTTCTTCTTACTGCTTTTTACAAATTAAAACGCGTAAGAGATGTTAGCCAATACTTTGTCGTAATCAGCATCTCCTGCACTTTTATCATTATAATCTACATACGTAATTGCTGCACTTAACTCTTCTGTAAAGCTATATCCTGCAATTAAGTTTAATTCATTCTCTTTCTCTTTTACTCCAGCACCTACATCATATTTGGTTTGTCCATAAAGAGCAGTTAATTCTACCCCTACAATCTCATATCCAATTGATCCGTAGAATGTTTTTGCATCTGGATCATAAGTATGATTCCCATCTTCAAACGGACTGATGTTATCTCCAAATGCATCTATACTTCCAGTTCCTACAGTTTTATCTGTTCCTATATATCCTGCTGCAAAAGAAATCCCTACAACATTCAATCGTCCTTCTAGGTTATAGATATCTCCATCTTCTTGTGTATCTTCACTTGATTTTGCATAATGTGCTGTTGCTCCATACATATCTGTATCGTATGATACTTTTAATCCATAGAAATCTGCAACATCTGGTGCTGAGTAGAAGTATGGGTTTAATTCTAAGTTTTCAACGCTTGTATTTTTTACATCAACTACATAAGCACCTTTACTTCCATTAACATCTGTAAAATCTTCTACTACATCAAATCCAATTTCTGCTTGTCTATCTGTATATCCAACTATGATTGTTGTATTTGGCACTGCTGTAATTCCTGCAACAACTGCTTCATTAAAATCACCCAACCATTCTAAATCAATTGCTTGTCGTCCCACTGAGATAAAGTATGCATCGGTTGCATATTTTACTGCTGCTACATTCATAATTGAACTATTAGCAAAAGTATTATCATACGTATAATGGTTAGCTGGATCAACATCAGATGTATCTACAACTTCTTGAAATTTATGATTTGCTCTAAATCCCAATGAAGCACTAAATCCTTTGAATGCATCTGTTTCATAGTTTAATCCAATTGAACCCGAAGCCAATCCTGTATCTTTTGCATTTTTATTATCAATTGATTCCCCATATACGGTTACATCTCCACTGGTCTTTCCATTGGCAAATGCCTCTTTTATACTATTTGAATCTGCCATTACCATTGTACTACTTAACAGCACTGCACTTGTTACTAGACTTATCTTTCTCATTTTCTTCCTTCATAAAAATTTATATGAAATGATAATTAATATTAATTTAAAATCAGCTTATTTTGAAAATTAATATCAATTATACTTTTTAAAATAGAAATACTTAGTTGCAACTAAAATTTATTTTTTATATATTCTTAATATTAAGGAAAATAGCAATAGAATAGCATTTGTTGTTTTGACACAATTAAGTCATTAATCCACAATATCAACTAAGAAGGAAAATATATGTTAAACAGTTTTAAAACACGCACTAAATTAATGTTATTACCATTATTATTTATAATAATTGTAATCATTTCAAGTTTTGTATTTTTGCATTTTAATGCAACCGTAAAGAATAGAATTGAAGTTTCGATTCAAACACATATTTTGATTGAAGATGTATTAAAAGGGAGAATTTCAGTTTATCAGTTTTTAAGAGCCCCCAATGAAAATAATGCCACTAAAGTGAGAGAAAATTTTAAACTACTAGAAAATAAAGTTGAAACACTCAAACAAGAGTTAGATACTCAAGAAAATGTGCAATTAAGCGGTGAAATTCTTACTTTAATTGAAACCTATATCAAATATTTTGATGATTTTGCATCAAAAAGAGTCGATGAATTTAATTTGGGAATCAAAGATGAATCCAAAGAGATATTATTGATTATTTCAAATATGGTAAAAACAGGGGCTATTTTAGAAGAGAGACTATTAAAAATCAATGATAATGCTACCATTTTAAAAATCCAAGCCAGTGAAAACCTCAATAAAACTCTTCTTTTAATTGCGCTTATTGCAACGATTATTTTTATCGTTTTTTCGGTTATTTTTTCGAATATTATTGTCAACAGTTTGTCAAAGTTCCAAGAGGGATTACTAAGCTTTTTTAGATACATCAATAAAGAAGAGAGTAAAGCCAATTTAATAGAAATAAATTCTGAAGATGAATTTGGAATTATGGCTAAAATGGTCAACAAAAATATAGAAAGCATACAAATAGGATTACAAAAAGATACTCAAGCTGTCAATGAGGCATTAAATGTTGTAGAAAAGGTTATTTTAGGGCATTTTAATGTTAAGCTAACCCAAGAAGCCAATAATCCTCAACTTCAAGAATTAAGTAAAGCCCTTAATTCAATGATTGGGGGAATTAAAACAAATATTGATTCTATTTCGGTCGTTTTAAAAGAGTTCAGCAATTATAAATTTGTTAATACTGTTGACCCCAAAAATTTAGAAGCGGATATGCTTGAGTTAATCAATAATGTTAATTTCCTAACCAAAGAAATCTCAGATTTATTAAAACAGTCATTAACCGTAGGTGTAACACTTGATGAAGCATCAGATATTTTGATTCGAAATGTGGATATTTTAAATAAATCCTCCAATGAAGCGGCAGCTTCTTTAGAAGAAACAGCCGCAGCACTTGAAGAAATTACAAGTACCATTGTAAATAATTCTGAAAATGTAGCAAAAATGAATGGCTATGCCAAGGAATTAACTCATTCTGCAAAAAAAGGGCAAGATTTAGCTCAAAGTACCACAAAATCAATGGATGAAATCACAGAACAAGTAGCCTTGATAAACGAAGCCATTTCGGTCATTGACCAAATTGCGTTTCAAACCAATATTTTAAGTTTAAATGCCGCTGTTGAGGCTGCAACAGCAGGAGAAGCAGGAAAAGGATTTGCGGTCGTTGCAGCAGAAGTACGAAATTTAGCTTCACGCAGTGCAGAAGCGGCAAGAGAAATTAAAGATATTGTTCAAAATGCTACTACTAAGGCAGCTCAAGGAAAAGCAATTAGTGGAGATATGATAAAAGGTTATGAGGGATTATTGGAAAATATTTCCAAATCAACGCTTATGATTTCAGAAATAGCAAATGCTAGCAAAGAACAAGAAGCGGGAATTACACAAATCAATGATGCCGTTGCACAACTTGACCAACAAACACAACAAAATGCTTCTGTGGCGAGTCAAACACATGATATAGCTGTACAAACAGATATTATTGCGAAAGAGATTGTGAAAGATGCTAGTGCGAAAGAGTTTTTAGGTAAAAATGAGGTTAAGTTAGCCAAGAATCCAACTCATTCTACTGCCGAAAAAGTAATCCCTAAAGCAGCAAAACAAGCCATAAAAAAAGAGACACCTACTTTAAAAAATGATGAAGCTTGGGAAAGTTTTTAAAACAAGAGAAGTAAAAAAGAGATTTACTCTTTTTTACTGCAATTACAACCAAATAAAGTCTTAATGACATACACTACGATGATGGCTAAAATACCAATACCTATTGTTTTTTCAGCACTGGCAAGTTCTAAATATTCAAAAAGAACCGCAAGAATAATAATGATAATGTAGTAAATCAACTCTTTGGGATTGTTTTTATTAAAGATAAAAAACATTATTTTTTAGCGGGGATATACTTAAAAAAAAGATATAAAACGGCAACCATTGCAACGACACTAAAAATCGAAGTAGCTGTAATTTCAACTTCGGGAGTTACTCCTCGAACATAGTTTGACGGGGCAAAAAGTATCATACTGGCAATAAACATAAATGTAGCGGTTAAAATGGCAATGATATGGGTAAATACTCCGTGAAAACGTTGTTTGTAGAAATCAAATACTAATTTCCACGTTATAAATGCTGCTGTAAATGTTATGATAAAGACGATTATTTTATCGGCGTTTTCCATTGGAACCTTTCTTGTTTTTTTATGGGTGAGAAATTATAGCGTTTAATCACTATATCTTTGAAAATATACACTATTTTAATAGCAAAAATATAGCAAAGAGAGTAAAAAAAGTGTTGCTTTTAAAAGGCTTAAAGTAAAGTTATATTATAGTTGAGATTAAATAAATATAAAAGGTTTTATGATGCGAAAGATAATTTTCTCTTCTCTTATACTTTTTCAAACGTTATTGCTTGCAAATAAGATGGATGATTCCAACAATGGTATTACTGCATATGACAGTAAAAATTATCTTGAAGCAGCGTATTGGTTTACCAAAGCCGCCAAAGAGGGAGAACCTTCAGCCCAAACTAATTTAGCGATTATGTACTATTTAGGGCAAGGGATTAAACAAGATTATAATGAAGCCTTATATTGGTTTGAGAATGCTGCGAGTCAAGGCAATCCAACGGCGCAACTGAACTTAGGAAATATGTATAAAAATGGTGTAGGAACACTGCAAGATTATGAAAAAGCTCACTATTGGTTTGAACAAGCTGCCAATTGGGGTGATGCGTATGCGCAACTTAATTTAGGAGAAATCTATTATTTGGGTTTAGGCGTGAAACAAAATTATGAAAACGCGTTGCATTGGTTTGAAAAATCAGCTATCAATGAGCAAGAACAAGCACAATATTATTTAGGCATCATGCATGAAAATGGTCTTGGAACGCCTAAAGATTTGGAAAAAGCTTTTTATTGGTATCAAAAAGTCGCGTTACAAAATAATGCCAATGCACAACACACATTGGGATATATGTATGAAAAAGGCTTGGGTGTTAGTCAAAATTATCGAGAAGCTTTTTTGTGGTATGAAAAAGCTGCTGTGGCAAAATTGCCTTATGCAAAATACAATTTAGCCAGTTTATATTATCGAGGTTTAGGTGTTGAACAAAGCTACAAAGAGGCTTTTAATTGGTATGAAAAAGCCGCTAAACAAAACTATGCCGATGCACAAGTCAGTTTGGCGTATATGTACGATGAAGGCAAAGGGGTTGAAAAAAGTTCTCAAAAAGCTTTTTATTGGTATGGAAAAGCAGCTATTTTGGGTAACAGTACAGCACAATTAAATTTAGCCATTATGTACCATTTGGGACAAGGAACCTCTAAAGATTTGGAAAAAGCAGCCGTTTGGTATGAAAGAGCTGCTAAAGCCAATAAAGTTGCTGCTCAATATAATTTGGCGCAACTTTATTATGAGGGAGTGGATATTGAACACAATTATTCTTTGGCAATTTATTGGTTTAAACACGCTGCTCATCACAAAATTGCCGATGCTCAATACAAATTGGGTGAGATTTATTTCAATGGATTAGATGGCATTAAAAACTACCCCAATGCACTTTTTTGGTATGAAGAAGCGGCCAAACAAAATGTTGCTAAAGCTCAACACAAATTGGGACAAATTTATTACAGAGGGGAAGCGGCTCCTCAAGATTATAAAAAAGCCTTTTATTGGTACGAAAAAGCTGCACAACAAGGGGAAGTTGCTGCCCAATATGTTGTTGGATATATGTACGAATTTGGACAAGGTACGGATTTTGATTATGAAAAAGCGGTTGAATGGTACAAAAAAGCCTATGATTCTGGCTATGTAGAAGCTCAAATTCGATTGGATAAACTGTTGAAAAAATAAATTTGTGATGGTGGTATTTTAATCCAACATCACACTATTTTCTTTAGTCGTAAGTATTTTTCTGCTTCCATAACCAAGAGTAATCCCAGTGAGATTATCAGTAAAAAACTCCATGTTTTAAAATCTACAGGCTGTGTGGATAACACTTTTTGCATGAATTCAATGTACATACACGCAATATGTAAAAGTTGCGTAAAAATTACGGTTATTATAAGATAAAGACTGTTTCTATACGACATAGCATATAAATAGTTCATTTCAGTTCGTGAGTTAAAGACATGAATGTTTTCAAAAAGAACCAATAACAGTAGTGTAATATTTCTCGCACTGTATTCACTGTAACCATTTTGCAGTAAAAGATAAAAAACAATAAACGAAGTTATTGCCATATAACTGCTTGAGAATAGAATTCGCCGTATCATGATGGAGTTAAAAATACGTTCATTGGGTTGTCTTGGAGAACGTTGCAATATGCCACTTTCACTTGGTTCAAAAGCCAAGAATTTATCTTGCAAACCATTGGTGACTAAATTAAGCCAAAGCAGTTGAACCGGAAGTAGGGCAATTGGAACGTTGAAGATAAAGGTTAAAATAATAAGTATAATTTCTGCAAAGCCTGTAGAAATCAGTAAAAAGATAACTTTTCGGATATTGTCATACGCCCGTCGCCCTTCTTCAATACCATTGACAATGGAGTTAAAATTATCATCGGTTAAAATAATATCGCCTGCTGATTTTGCAATGTCAGTACCTTCTTTGCCCATGGCTATCCCAATATTTGAGTGTTTTAAAGCAGGTGCATCATTGACTCCATCGCCTGTAACTGCGACAAAATGACCCAACTCTTGAAAGGCTACGACAATATCTTTTTTTTGTTCAGGTGTCACACGTGCAAAGACTTTAATATCTTTGAGTTCAGAGGCTTTGGCACCAGTTTGTTTCCAGTGAATAATATCTTCTTTATCCATTACCTCATTTTTGGAGTGACAAATATTGAGTTGTTTTGAAATATAATATGCCGTATTGGGGTGATCTCCCGTAATCATGACGACTTGAATTCCCGCTTCTTTGGCTTTTTTTACTGCTTCAAACGATTCTTCTCGAATAGGATCAATGATAGCCATAAAGCCTAAATAGGTGAAATTTTCTAAAGAGATACTCGTGGTGTTGTTTTCTTGAATGATTTCTTCTTTATACGCAAGCGCAATATTTCTAAACCCATCTGAGGCAAAGGCATTTACTTCACTTAAGATTTTCTCTTTTTCTTCTTGACTTAACGTACAAAACTCTAAAATGGTTTCAGGTGAACCTTTGACAAATTCGTATTGTAAATTATCTTTATGCACCATGACAGCTGAATATCGATTTTGTGATTCATACGGAATATCATCAACTTTTTTATACTCTTTGGTATTGAGTAAATACTCTTCATCTAAATTAATAATATGCCGTGCTAGCGCAATATCAACTTGATCTCCTATAAAATGCAATCCGTTTTCACTTTGTTCATATTTGGTTTCATTGCACAACAAAGAAGCAATTTTAACAATATGGTCATTGGGGTGTTTTTCCAAGGATTTATACGCAACAAAACGATCCACACTGAGTTTGTTTTTTGTGAGTGTTCCCGTTTTGTCACTGGCAATGAGCGTACACGAACCTAAGGCTTCAATAGCAGAGAGTTTTCGGACGATAACCCCCTTTTTTGACATCGCATAACTGGCTCGGGATAAAGCAATCGTGATTGAAATAGGTAATCCTTCTGGAATGGCGGAAACAATTAATGCCACTGCTAAAAAAATGAGTTCTTTGAAAGGCATATCTTTAAATAATCCAATAAAAAAAATCACAGCAATCACCATAATAATAACTTTGGCAATAGAAAGAGAGAGTTTTTTAGTGCGCACTTCCAAAGGTGATTCTCCTTTAGTCGCTTCATTTAAAAGTGTAGCAATTTTACCAATTTGACTTTGCAGTCCAATAGCAACGACTTTTCCTAAAGCCCGTCCTTTGGCAACAACGGTTCCAGCATAAACAATATTATGCTCTTCAATCGAAGCCTCTTTTTTAACCTCTAAAGATTCGCCTGTCAGCAATGA
>JBAYZM010000085.1:0-9372 GCA_041672515.1 Arcobacteraceae bacterium | reverse complement strand
CCTTTTTTCAAAAATTTATTATAGCAAAATAATAAATAATTTAATTTAATATTTTATTGTCACCTATTTTATCGCACTTTTGTTATATTTTATATTCATTTTTTATAAAAATAATGATACCATGCTGTCACTTTAGAAAAAAGGCTTCATGGTTTAATGAATACAAATTTAATTACCAACAAAAAATTAATTTTTAGAATTATTTTATTTTTATTGACTGCTGGTATACTCATTATTCTTACATCAAGTTTTTACATTAAAAACACCGCACTTGACAGACTTGCCAAAGACGACGCCAAAAAAACCAGTGAACTTATTTTTGAAATTATGAACACCAAAATGCAAGACGGTTGGGCAAAAGAGGACTTACGACATATTTTAACCCGTTTAGAGTTTATTCGTGAGGGCTTAAAAGTGCACTCTTACAGAAGCAGTCTGGTGGAAGAAATTTTAGGGGTCAATGAAGAAGACCAACAAATTGTCAAAAAAGATACCGCCATTCAAAATGCCATGAAAGGGGAAGAGCAGTTTATTATTGAAAAAGATGGAAGCATTCGTTATTTGTATCCCATTCATGTTACGCAAGAGTGTATTACCTGCCATTACAATGCTAAAATTGGCGATATTAATGGCGTTTTAGACATAAAATATCCTCCCAGTGAAATTAAAATATCGCTCAATGATTTAACTGTTTGGTTCATCCTCTTTTTTATTGTGTTTTTGCTCTTGTTTTTTTACATTTTCTTTTTAATTGTCGACAATAAAATTATTACGCCTATCGTTAAATTTACTCAAAAAATCAAAGAACTCACGTCTGAAAAAGATTTGAACAAACAAGCCAATATTAAAACCAACATTGAAGAGTTGCAAACATTACAAAACTCATTTAATGAACTCATTTCCACCATTAAATTTTACTATGACAAAATCTTAAATAACTTGTACACCGATAACTTAACGACATTGCCCAATATTAACCGTCTTCAAGAGGATTTAAAAATCCATAAAACCGCTACTTTGGCAATTATTAACATTGACTCATTCAGAGAGTTCAATAACTTTTACGGCATTGAATTGGGCGATTATGTCATCAAACAACTGGCTCTTATTTTAAAAAAGAATCTTCCAAAAGAAGCCCCACTTTACCGACTCAATGGCGATGAATTTGCCATTTTATTTAAAAACGACACCAGCATCAAAGAGTGTAATTCTTTGATTAAAAAGATTCATGAACACGAATTTTTCTACGAAACACTGAATTTTTTTATTCAAATTACCATGGGAATAGTCTTTAATAACGACAGTAAACGAGTAGAAAAAGCCATTATTGCCGTTAAAAATGCGAAAAAAAATCGTAAACATTTTGCGTTGTTTAAAGACTCTTTGCATTTACAAAATGCCTATGAAAAACACATTAAATGGACAAAAAACCTAAAAGATGCTTTAGATAAAAATGATATTGTTCCTTTTTATCAACCCATTAAAGACGTCAAAACCAACCAGATTTTCAAATACGAAGCTTTGGCAAGATTGTATTTTGAAAACAAATACATTGCACCCATTGAGTTTTTAGAAATTTCTAAAAAAGCCAAACTTTACCCAAAAATTACCGAAATTATGATGCGAAAAACCTTTGAATATTTTAGCAACAAACCGCATATTGAGTTTTCGATTAACTACTCTGTTGATGATATTTTAAATGAAGAGACCACCAATTTACTTTTTGAACTTTTAGAAAATTATGGTATTGGCAATCGAGTCATTATTGAACTTTTAGAAACCGAAGAGATTAATAACTTTGAAATTCTCAATAATTTTATTACCCGAGTTAAAAAATACAAAGCCCGAATCGCCATTGATGACTTTGGAAGTGGTTATTCAAACTTTTCTTATATCATCAATATGAATGTGGACTTTCTAAAAATCGACAGCTCATTGGTGGAAAAAATTGATACGTGCAAAGACTCTTTAAAAGTGGTCAAAACCATTATTTCATTTGCCAAAGAGATTGGACTTAAAACCATTGCTGAAAAAGTCCACAGTCAAGCCATAGAAAATATCTTAATCGAATTGGGCGCAGATTATGTGCAAGGTTACCATATTGGCAAACCTGCACCCGAGATTTTATAACTTGTGGTTTATAAGTTAATATAAACCATCTCATTTTCAATTTTAAGCTCATAGGTTTTTGTGCACCCACAATCACTGCCTTGGGCTTCCCCACTTTTTAAATCAATCACCCAACTGTGCATGGGGCAAGTTACCATTTTATCGTGAACGATGCCTTCGCTTAGTTTTCCTTTTTTGTGAGGACACGCATTGTGCACCGCAAAAAGTTCACCCTCTTTGGTTTTAAAAATGGCAATTTCCAACTCTTTGTAAACTATTTTTCTCGCTCCCATTAAGGGAATATTTTCCACTGTTGTTACTTCTAACCATGCCATTTAAAACTCCTCTTTTGGTGCTAATACAATGGGTTCAAACTCTTTAGTAAATCCTGTCTCAATACTTTGTTGCCAAGGGTCAATTTGAGCATATATTTGTGATTCTTCAAATCGTTGCACATATATTTCTGCTCTGTTTTTATCACTTAAAATCGCCTCTTTGACATACTCTAAGCCCACTCGTTCAACCCAATGAGCGGTTCGTTCTAAATAGTAGGCATCTTCTCGGTAAAATTGCATAATGGCTTTTATATAAAAAAAGAGTTCTTCATCGGTGGCAACTTTGCAAAAAAAGTCCGTTACTCGCACCTTTATTCCCCCATTTCCTGCAATATGAATCTCCCAACCCGAATCTACCCCAATGACACCAATATCTTTAATCGTGGCTTCCGCACAGTTTCTGGGACAGCCTGAAACCGCGATTTTAAACTTATGAGGCGTCCAACTTCCCCAAGTGAGTTTCTCGATGTCAATGCCCATTTGCATGGAATCTTGTGTTCCAAATCGGCACCATTGGTTTCCTACACACGTTTTAACCGTTCGTAAGCCTTTGGCATAGGCTTGTCCTGAGACAAAACCACACTCGTTTAAATCTTTCCACATGGGTTCTAACTGCTCTTTTTTAACGCCCAACATATCAAGTCTTTGACCGCCTGTAAATTTAACGGTAGGAACATCATATTTCACGGCAATTTGGGCAATATCTTGAAGCTCTTTTGGGCTGGTTAATCCTCCCCAAATTCGAGGCACGACAGAATATGTCCCATCTTTTTGAATGTTAGCAAAAACACGGTCATTGACCAGTGCGCTTCTTGGGTCATTTTTATAGTGGTTATCGTTGTATTTGACCAGTAAATAGTAGTTGATTGCCGGTCGGCATTTTGAACACCCATCCCCAGTTTTCCAGTTGAGTTTCTTAAAGACATCATAGACATTATCAAATTCATTGCCATCAATACACGCTTTAATCTCTTTGTGTCCCACATCACAACATGAACAAATGCCCTCTTCTTTGGCTTGATACTCATCACCTAAGGTATTGACTAAAATTTGCTCTACTAAACCCAAACACGACCCACAAGAAGCCCCTGCTTTGGTACACGCTTTGACTTCTCCTAACGTTTTTAAATCGTTGGTTTTAATCGCCGTTACAATATCCCCTTTGCACACACCATTACAGCCACACACCTCTTCATCATCACTCATGGCATTGACATCATTGCCTCCATGACCTGCATCGCCAAGTCCTGCTTTTCCATAAAGCAGTTTCGCTCGTAAATTGGCAATATTGGTCTGCTCTTTTAAGAGTTTTAAATACCATGAAGCATCGGACGTATCGCCGTATAACACCACACCAATGATTCTGTCTTCAAATAAAACCAGTTTTTTATACACACCTGCTTTGGCATCCAATAAAATCAACTCTTCGGTTGTAACATCACCCAAATAATCTCCCGCACTGAACAAATCCACCCCAGAGACTTTCAACCTTGTTGAAGTAATGGAACCTTTATACCCAAGTGTTGGAATATTGGTTAAGGTTTTTGCGAGTTCTTTGGCTTGTTCAAACAAGGGTGCTACTAAACCATACGTGCAACCGTTGTGTTCACAACACTCTCCAATGGCATAAATATCTTCAACGCTTGTGCGTAAAAAATCATCCACAATGATCCCTTTTCGGGTTTGAATATCACTTTGTAAAGCCATTTCAATATTGGGCGTAATGCCTGTAGCAAAGACCACCAAATTGGATTCAACCACATCGCCATTGTTAAACTCAACTTGTTGAACATCCTCTTCTCCATGAATGGCTTTAATCGTATCATTGAGTCGAAACTCAATGCCATATTGCTCTAAATTTTTTTGCAACAATTTTCCTGCGGTACTGTCAAGTTGTTGGCTCATTAAATTATGGCTTCTGTGCACTAAAATGGTTTTAATGCCTTGTTTGGCAATCCCATACGCAGCTTCCAATCCCAACAATCCACCCCCAACTACCACGGCTGTTTTATCGTTTGAAAGTGTTTGTAAAATCGTATCCACATCTTTTTTGGTTCTAAAACCAATGACATTATTTAAATTTGATCCTTGCGTGGGAGGAATAAACGGCTTTGAACCCGTAGCAATGATGAGTTTATCGTATGCATACTCTTGATTGAATGAACAAATTACTTTTTTCTTTTGAGTATCAACATACAACACTTTGTTGTTTTTGTATAAAATAATGCTGTTCTCTTCATACCAATGTTCATGATTAATAATCGTATCTTCAAACGTTTTTTCCCCACTTAATAAATACGACAACATAATACGGTTGTAATTCACATGAGGTTCTTCTCCAAAAATGGTGATTTCATATTTTTCTTTGTTGTGCGTTAAAATCTCTTCAACGGTTCGCAACGCACTCATGCCGTTACCAATAACAATTAATTTCTCTTTCATACTTCTATCCTTGCTATACTTTTAATACTGACCGCACTGTGATTATAATCGGGTTGGTAAGACTCTTTGTCAATTAAATCATGGGTCAAATAGTTCATTTTTCGCACACTTACGGGTATAAATACCGTTTTTTCTTTCACCTCATCGCTGATTTTGGCTTCAAGTGTAATCTCCCCACGCACTGATTTAATGTCCACCATATCGCCTTGTTGAATATCTAAAGCTTTGGCATCGTTGGGGTGAATTTGTACATACTCCAAATCGTCGTATTTTTTGAGTTTCTCCACCAAAGCGGTTTTGGTTCCTGTGTGCCATTGGTCTCGTGTGCGACCTGTGAGTAAAATAAAAGGGTACGCTTTGGAAGTTTTTTCACTCATGTTTTCATTTTTGACAAAATGAATGTTGGCTTTTTTATTGGGGGTTAAAAATTCATTGTTTTTAAACAACTCTTTTCCCCAAACAAAATCATTGGTTTTCATGTTGTAAATATCCAAATGCCCATTGGTGCTTAGTTTTGTCATGGCTTTATACTCTTCAAAAATTTCTTGGGCATTTTCATAGGCAAAGGCTTTTTCAAACCCCAATTCATACGCTAAGAGTTTAAATATCTCCCAATCATATTTGCAATCAATGGAAGTGCGGGTGAGTTTTTTTTGTTTGGTAAGGCTTCTGTCCATATTGGTTTGTGTTCCCTCTTTTTCACCCCAAGGAGCAGCAGGCAATCGCAAATGTGCAAACGGTGCAGTTTCAGAGTTTTCATAGGCATTGATTTCTACAATAAACGGAATTTTACTGAAAGCTTCTTCGACTCTGTTTCGATTGGGCAGATGATAAATGGGATCTGTGTGGCAAATAATCAGTACATCAATGTTGCCTTTGAGTGCCTCTTCAACAATTTCCACTGCGGTTAATCCTCTTTGTGGTTCAATTCCACTGGTGTGCCAAAACTCTTCGACTTTTTGAATTGATTCTTTGTCAAAATCTAAATGCACGGCTAAGGTTGTGGAAAGTCCACCCACCTCTCGCCCACCCATGGCATTGGGCTGACCTGTGAGTGAAAAAGGTCCATTACCTGCTTTGTTGATTTTACCCGTGATTAAATGGATATTAATCAAAGCCAAGTTTTTATCCACGCCTTGTACACTTTGATTTAATCCCATCGTCCAAGCACTGATAATATTTTCATTGTCGTAAAACAGTTGCATAAACGCTTCAAACTCTTCTTCTTTGAGACCTGTTCGTTTGAGCATTTTGGTTTTTGGTTCACGTAAAAGTTTGCTTTTAAATGTGGCAAAATAGTTGGTATGATTTTCAATATAGTGCGAATCTGTTTTTTCATCTTCAATTAAACGCAACGCCACCAAATTAAAAAAGTCAATGTCGCTTCCCACATTAATGGCTAAATGTAAATCAGCGGCTCTGCTTGTGTTCGTCACTCTTGGGTCAATGACAATGAGTTTAAGCCCTCGTTTTTGCTCTTTTTTGATTTTATTAAAAAAGACCACATGGGCATCGGCGGCATTGGAACCCACCAAAATTAAAAGATGCGCTTTTTTAATCTCTTCCATTCGTACAGGCACATAATCCACTCCAAACGCTTTTTTGTGTGCCACCACCGCACTTGCCATA
The DNA here is from genome assembly GCA_041672515.1 of Arcobacteraceae bacterium. GTDB lineage: Bacteria > Campylobacterota > Campylobacteria > Campylobacterales > Arcobacteraceae > Marinarcus. The sequence continues at coordinate 2,857 of JBAYZM010000085.1, read as the reverse complement.
CATGTTCGTGAATTGGTATCAACATTGTTGGTTTTAATAAACCCTTTGGCAAGTTTATTGGCAATATAATAATCCTCGGTTAAAAGTTGCCCCGAAAGATAAAACGCCACCTTTTTAGGGTCACTTTTTTTAATGTGCGATGCCACATATTTAATGGATGTTTCCCAATCAATATTAATGTACCCTTCTTTTTGTTTTAATTGTGGGCGAAGTAATCGTGTGGTTGTTTGAATCGTATGCAGTTCTGAAACACCTTTAGAACAAAGCAATCCTTCGTTGGAAGGATACGTTATATCTCCAATAAGTTTTGATGTTTCAAACTCCAAACCACAACCAACACCACAATATCCACAGACAGATTTAATCATTGTAAACCTTTTTTATTATTTTATAGTGTAATTGTACATTAAATATAAATGTAATATTAAGATTAGTTGTATATTTTATATACAATCAAACTGAATATTTTATAAAACTTTCATATATAATGCTTTTATCAATTTGTTAAAAAACAAACTTAGGAGAAAAAAATGGTTCAAAATATAGTAAAAATAGGATTAGGATTATCATTGGTTGCTTCAACGCTGCTTGCTGCTCCCGAAAAAACAAAACTCAAAATTGGGTTTATTGCACTTACTGATTGTGCTCCCATTGTCATAGCTAAAGAGAAAGGCTTTTTTAAAAAACACGGTTTGGATGTAGAAGTTTCTAAAGAAGGTGGCGGATGGCCAGGAATTCAACAAAAAACCATTTCAGGAGAGTATGATTTTGCTCATGCCCTTGCTGGCATGCCTATTGCTGCTACGTTAGGTATTAATGGTGATGCTCATTTACAAGCATTATTGTCGCTTGACTTAAATGGAAATGCCATTACGTATGGCAATAACATCATTGCTCAAATGGAAAAATACGGTTTAGAAAAAACTCAACGACCCGTAACGGCAGATTCTTTGAAAAAATACATTGATGCCAAACGTCAAAAAGAGACAGACAAATATCAACCTCTGAACTTTGGTATGGTTCACCCTGTTTCTACTCATAACTATGAGTTACGTTATTGGATGGCAGCCAGTGGCATTAAACCCGATGAAGATTGCACAATAAAACCTTTCCCACCGCCAACCATGCCAAGCAATTTAATTGCAGGGAACATTGAAGGGTATTGCGTGGGGGAACCTTGGAATTCACGAATTGTATTGATGGACAAAGGAAGTGCACTGGTTACGAACTACGACATTTGGAACAACAATCCTGAAAAAGTCTTACAAGCCAGAGCTGATTTTGTAGAAAAATACCCCGAAACAACAAAAGCAGTTATGAAAGCCATAATAGAAGCTCAAATGTGGCTAGATGCTTCTTGGGAAAACAGGGAAGAAGCCATTGGTTATTTGGCACAAAACAATTATGTTAAAGCCCCTAAAGATGTTTTACAAAAATCCATGAGCGGAACTTTTTTATACAACAAAGGCATTGACAGTTCTAACCCAATGTTTAACGTGTTTGCCAACTATTATGCGGCATACCCTTTTTACTCTCACGGAATGTGGTTTATTACCCAAATGTACCGATGGGGACAAATCGATAAAGCGGTTAATATGAAAGAGGTCATTGAAAAAGTTTACAGACCCGATTTATTTGCACAAGTTGCTAAAGAGATTGGTTATGCCCTTCCTCCGAGTGCTTGGAAAAAAGATGGCGTCGATGAATACAACAAATTTATTGATGGCAAAGTATGGGACCCTAATAAAGCGGTGGATTATATCTTTGACGTAGAAGTTCAAAGTTCATTGGTCTCAAAAGAGGCATTACAAAAAGCCAACACATGGAGTGTGCAAACAGCTCAACCCAAATATGAGTGTCATTATGGGGTTGCCGGGTGTGCTGATCCTAAATATGTAACCAAAAAATAGAGCTTTTCATTTTCAAAAAAAAGGATGATTGATGAATCAAGAAACATTAAAAAAACTCATACTGCCTCTCATAGTGCTTTGCATTATCATTGCTATTTGGTCTGCTATTGCACAAAAAGTTGAGAATTTCCCCACACCAAGCGATACATTTGTTCACGCATTTGGAGGAACTGATAGTACTGGCATGGACGTTATTGGGGTCTTATCTGATCCTTTTTATATTGAAAATGAAGACGACAAAGGAATTTTTTGGCAGGTGATAAACTCATTGCAAAGAGTCTTTTCAGGTTTTATTTTAGCCATTATCGTGGGGGTTCCTGTGGGATTGGCAATTGGTATGAGTCGAAATTTTCACCTTGCATTAGAGCCTTATATTCAAATATTTAAGCCCGTTTCGCCACTGGCATGGTTGCCTTTGTTGCTGTTTGTTTTTAAAGACATTAACACAACAGCCATTTCAACCATATTTGTTACGTCAATTTGGCCCATCATTATTAATACCGCTTTGGGCGTAAAAAGTGTCAATGAAGACTATTTAAACGTGGCAAAAGTTTTACAATTTACCCCACTTGAAAAGGTACGAAAAATTATCTTACCCGTAGCTGTGCCTTATATTTTTACTGGAATGCGGCTTTCTTTAGGAATTGCTTGGTTGGTTATTGTAGCAGCAGAAATGCTTACGGGGGGAATTGGAATTGGGTTTTGGATTTGGAATGAATACAACAACTTAAACTATTACAATATTATTATTGGGATTTTTATTGTGGGAATGGTGGGTTTTATTTTGGATATTATCATGGGAAAAATTGCCGATTATTTTGATTACAGAAAGAGAGCATAATTATGGAAAAGAAATTTTTAAGCTTAGAGTTTGTCGATAAAACTTTTGCACTGCCCAATGGCAAAGAGTATGTAGCGGTTAAAGATGTGAATTTACAAATCAAACA
>JBAYZM010000084.1:0-9424 GCA_041672515.1 Arcobacteraceae bacterium | reverse complement strand
TAAATATAATATTCAAAATGGCTTTGCCTACTCGCTCAATGAGCCCTCAACCTATAAAGTTCAAGCCTATTCGTTTAAAGACGGTATGGAAGTGATGCTTCAACACTTCAATCAAACAGCGCATTTCTCTTCTTCAATGATGGGAATTTTTAATGTCTATAATCTTACAGCAGCCGTCGCTGCTGTGCATATTCTAACCAAAAAACCTCTGCAAGATATTTGTAGTGTGGTTGAAAACTTTGCAGGAGTAAGTGGGCGAATGCAAACAATTTGTGAAAATCCTCTCATCATTATTGATTTTGCTCATACTCCCGATGGTATGAAAAAAGTGTTAGAGAGTTTCCCTCATAAAGAGATTATTTGTGTATTTGGAGCAGGGGGAAATAGGGACAAAGATAAACGACCACTGATGGGACAAATGGCTGCTATGTATGCGAAACATATTATCGTAACCAGTGATAATCCACGATTTGAAGACCCTGATGTTATTATTGAAGAGATTTTGGCGGGGATAAAAAATCATGCCAGTGTTCAAGTTGAAATTAATCGTAAAGTTGCCATTAAAAAAGCCATTGCAATGGCAGATGAAAAAAGTGTGGTCTTGGTGTTAGGAAAAGGAGATGAAGCGTATCAAATTATCTATGACCAAAAAATGCCTTTTAGCGATAAAGAGGTTATTGAAACGCTTTTAGCAAAATAACAGATTAAAAATAGGCACGAATAGCAAATCCTCGTGTTGGCAGTTCACTTTTTATGTAATGGTGGTGATCACTCATAGGCAATTTGCTTCTTGCTTTGATAAAATTTCGTGTGGCGATAATTCTGTTTTTAGCAAGCAATGCTTGGTTGGCATCACTTTTGTTGGAAATGGTTTTAGCATCTTCTATATCAATAACTCCAATAATTTCAAAGCGTTTAGCTGTTACATTGGCTTTGATAAACTCATTTAAACTCTCTTCACAACTGTGTGGAAAAAAAGATTGTCCTAAGGCAAACGCATAACATTTGAAAAAATTAAAATTTGTTTTGGGTTCAAAAATTCTTATAATATCTGAAGGGGTTGTATTGTTAGAAATAACACTTTCCTCTTCTATTTTTGGTTCAATTTTAGGGATTTCAACTGCTTTAGCTTCTTCTATTTTTGGAGCCACAACGAGTTGAATGGTTGGTTCTTTAGTATCAACGCTATTGAGCGGTATTTTTTCTTGAAGTTCTTTTTCGGCAAGAAGAACTTGCTCCTCATCGTCAATTAAGATATTTTGATCAACCGGTTCATCGGGATTTTCTTCAGTGATTTTTTTGGTATTACTTTTAATATTTTTTTCTATAATTTCTTTAACAATGGCTTCTTTAATTATCTCTTCTTTGCTTGGTTCTTGCACAATGACCTTTTCTTTGGCCGTTCTATTTTCTTGTGCAAAAAGTTTGAGGTTTTCTTGATTTTTCACCACCAATTCAGTATTAATGGTTTGTTTAGCAATAATGCCTTCATTGGTTTTGTACGAATACAAAATAATTATTATGGTAAAAATTAGAATCGATAGAATCCAAACATAATTCTTTTTATGGATATTTTTCTTATCTATTTCTTTTTTTATTTTATCTTCTATTGTTTCCAATTTAAAACGTCCCCTCTAAAGATTCTATATTATAACACAAAAACTTATTATATAAAATATATTTAATTTAGAAATAATTATTGAAAGTATTTTTCTAATACAATTTAATTTTTTTATGATACTATGATAATTAGTTTTAAATTGGTCACACTTGACAAGGAAATAAACAAATTTGAAAGGAAGCAGTTATGAAAATTACTCCCACAAATGCGGAAACAAAGTTAGGAACCAATGACTTTATTGTTTCAAAAACGGACAATAAAGGTAAAATAACCTATTGCAATGAAATCTTTATGAACATAGCTGGATATGAAGAAGAAGAGTTAATTGGAGTTAATCACAACATTATACGACATCCAGAAATGCCAAAAATCGCTTTCAAACTGGCATGGGATTTAATACAAAGTGGAAAAGAGTTTTTTGGCTTTGTAAAAAATATGAAAAAAGATGGCGGATATTATTGGGTATTTGCCAATATTACACCAGATTACGATGAAAATCAACATATTATAGGCTACACCTCTGTTCGGCGAAAACCCAATGAGGAAGCGATTTCGACAATAATTCCTATTTATCAAAAACTTCTTGAGCTTGAAAACAGTGAGGGAATGAAAGCTTCTGAAGCGTTTTTAACGGCTTTTCTTACCAAAAATAATACAACTTACGATGATTTAATTATCTCATTACAAGGATAGGGTATGAATCTTTTTGCAAAATTAAAATTACTTATTGCCTCTCTTGTAGTGGTCTGTTTACTGCTTCTTGTGGCATATTTTAGCACTATGGAGAGTTTAGTTAAGGTATTGGTTATTGTTTTACCCATTCAAGCATTGATTGTCTTAAGTGTGGTTTCAATGTACACCAATGCTTACCGAAATGAGTTGCGTAAAACCAATGAAGTTCTTAAAAAAGTGGCGAATGGTAATTTGTATCATCGAATTACCAACATCGATAAGAGTAATGGAAATTTATCGATGATTTGTTGGAGTATGAATAATTTACTCGATCAAGTAGAAGCCTTTAGTCGGGATATCTCTTCTTCACTAAGAGGAATTGCCAAAGGAAATATGACACGAAAAATGTTGCCCTCAGGATTGCACGGAGATTTTGTGCGAGTTTCCAATGAAATTAACAATGCCTTAGAGGTCATTGCTGTAGCCCAAAGTAAAGATGAGTTTATTCAAAAAATGATTATTACGCTTAATGCCTACACCCATGGAGATTATCGCTCATCAATCAATATAGAAGGAATGCAAGAGGATATTATAAAATTGGCACAAGGCATTAATGAATTGGGCAGAGCGCTCAATGAATTAAGCAAAGTCAATTATGAAAATGGATTGATTTTAAAAGAGGGTTCAACTCATTTGACACACAGTGTTGCAACAATGACCCAAGCGGCTAATTCTCAAGCTACTTCCCTAGAAGAGACCTCTGTGGCGTTAGATGAGATTACAAAAAGTATGCAACAAAGCAATCAAAATACCCTGCAGATGGCATCGTATGCGGATGAATTAACAGCATCAGCCAACGACGGTGAACGATTGGCAAATGAAACAACCATTTCTATGGATGAAATCAATGAGCAAGTAAATGCGATTAATGATGCCATTACGGTCATTGACCAAATTGCATTTCAAACGAATATTTTATCCCTCAATGCTGCAGTTGAAGCAGCCACTGCGGGAGAAGCAGGAAAAGGTTTTGCTGTCGTTGCAGCAGAAGTGAGAAATCTGGCAACCAGAAGTGCGCAAGCGGCAAAAGAGATCAAAAGTTTAGTGGAAAATGCAACCTCTAAAGCCAATCATGGTAAAGAGATTGCTTCTAAAATGATTAATGGGTATTCTACATTAAATAAAAATATTGATTTAACGATGAATCTGTTAAAAGATATAACCGTCTCAAGTAAAGAACAAGAAAAAGCGATTGTACAGATCAATGATTCAATTGCAATTTTAGATAAAAATACACAAGAAAATGCAAAAATTGCGCAAGACACTAATGATATAGCTTTACAATCCAATGAAATTTCACTTAAAATTGTAGAACAAGCCAACAAAGAGTTTGAAGGGAAAGAGGAAATTCAACGAAAATTCAATGTTAAAGTTTGAAACTTTAATTGCTTAAAGTTAAATTAAACTTTTATTCGATAAAATCAGCGTTCTAATTTTATTAGAAACCTCACATGTGTCAATCCTGGTACGGGTTGTGCGAAAGCATTAAGGGGCACAGAGGCTAAACCCTAAATAACAAAAACAAGGAAAAACAATGGTTACAATGAAAGACCTATTAGAGTGTGGTGTGCACTTCGGACACCAAACAAGAAGATGGAATCCAAAAATGAAAAAATTTATTTTTGGTGTAAGAAAAAATATCTATATTATAGATTTACAAAAAACATTAAGATACTTCAGATATACGTACACTGTAGTGAGAGACAATGCTGCTCAAGGACAAACAATGATGTTTGTTGGAACTAAAAAACAAGCAAGTCAAGCCGTAAAAGATGCAGCGATTTCTTGTGGAATGCCATATGTTAACCACAGATGGTTAGGTGGGATGTTAACAAACTACGGAACAATTAAAAAATCAATCAGAAAATTAGAAATTATTAAAAAAATGAGAGAAGAAGGTCAATTAGATCTTTTAACTAAAAAAGAAGCATTAATGCTTACAAGAAAAGAAGAGAAGTTAGAGTTATATCTTGGTGGTATTAAAACTATGACAAAACTTCCAGATATGATGTTTGTTTTAGATGCAGTTAAAGAAAAAATTGCTATTGCAGAAGCAAGAAGATTAGGAATTAAAGTTATTGCTCCATTAGACACAAACTGTGATCCAGATGTAGTTGATTTCCCAATTCCTGGAAATGACGATGCTATTCGATCAATTCAATTATTTTGTACAGAAATGGCAGAAGCAATGAATGAAGGGCGATCATTATTAGCAGAAGAAAAAGGTGAAGACCTTGATGTCATTACTGCAGAAGAGACAGCTTTAGTTTTAGAAGAAGTATTATCTGAAGATGAAATTGAAGCATTAGAAGATGAAACAGTAGAGGAAGCATAATTATGGCAGGGGCAACTCCACAATTAATTAAAGAATTAAGAGAGATGACAGGTGCAGGAATGCTTGATTGCAAAAATGCACTGAATGAAACAGAGGGTAATTTAGAAAAAGCCGTACAAGCATTAAGAGAAGCCGGTCTTGGAAAAGCAGCTAAAAAAGCTGGAAATATTGCAGCAGAAGGTTTAGTATCGGTTTTAATTAACAGTGATTTTTCAAAAGCGACTATGGTTGAGATTAACTCTCAAACCGATTTTGTTGCTAAAAATGATAACTTCATTAAATTAACACAAGATATTGCAGCTCACGTTCAAACAACAGGTGTAAGTGAAACTGAATCTTTAAAGAAAACAACCATTAACGGTCAAGTTTTTGAAGAATACTTAAATGAAAAAATTGCCACCATTGGTGAAAACATTGTTGCTCGAAAAATGGTAACGATTTCAACCAATGCAGGTGTTGTAAATGGGTATGTTCACTCAAATGGAAGAGTAGGGGTTATTTTAGCAGCGACTTGTGATGCAGCGGTTAAAGATAAAGCAGTTGCTGTATTAAAAAGTGTTGCAATGCATGCAAGTGCAATGAAACCAACCGTTATTTCATACCAAGATTTGGATGCTGAGTTTATTGAAAATGAAAACAGAGCAATCAGAGCGGAAATTGAAGCAGAAAATGATGAGTTAAAACGATTAAAAAAACCATTAAAAAATATTCCTGATTTTGTTTCTAAATCTCAATTAACAGATGCTGCAATTGCTGCTGCAAAAGCAAAATTTGAAGCAGAATTAAAAGAGCAAGGTAAACCTGAAAAAATTTGGGCAAACATTATTCCTGGTAAAATTGAAAGATATATCACTGACAATACACAACTTGATGGAAGATTTGCTTTATTATCACAAGCGTATGTTATGGATGATAAAAAAACAGTTGAACAAGCTCTTGCTGATGTTGATGCTTCTATTCAAATCGTTGAATACGTACGATTTGAATTAGGTGAAGGTATCGAGAAAAAAGAAGAAAATTTTGCGGCAGAAGTTGCTGCACAAATGGCAAAATAATAAGCCATTTAACGCATTATTAAACAAGAAGAAAACCTTTTCTTCTTGTTACAAAAAATCGTGTACACAACCGTACACAAAGACTGGAGAGATTTTGAATAACCAGCCTATACTACAAGCTAAAAACATTTCACATCAATTTGATTATCCTTTATTTAACGCAATAAATTTGGATTTGTTTCCCCAAGAATCTATTGCTATTATGGGTGCAAGTGGAACAGGAAAATCAACATTACTCAATTTATTATGTTCTTTATTAAAGCCCAACAGTGGTGATGTTTTTTTTGACAATAAAACAATTTATTCTTTAAAGAAACGGGAACTTTTAAATATAAGACGAGATGATTTTGGTATAATCTTCCAAGCGCATTATTTGTTTCGAGGATTCAGTGCATATGAAAATCTTCAAGTGTCCAGTTTGTTGAGTAAAAACGCAATCAATAGTGCGCTTTTAAAAGAGCTTAATATTGATTTTGTTATGAATCAAAGTGTGGGTGAGCTAAGTGGTGGACAACAACAACGACTTTCGATTGCGCGGGTATTAACCAAAAAACCGAAGGTTATTTTTGCCGATGAACCAACCGGAAATTTGGATAAAAAAACAGCACAAGATGTGATTAATGCACTTTTTAGCTACATTAAACAAAACAATGCTGGGATGATTATTGTAACACATGAAAACGATATTGCGATGCAATGCGATAAAGTATATGAACTAATAGATTTAGAACTTAGGGTAATAAAATGAAACTTTTGTTAATTTGTAAAACACCAATTATTGTAAAAATATTTACGTTGGTTTCCAAAAAATTGAATATTCTTTTAACGGTTCAAGGCGATAATCATGTGGATGAAAAATTTGATATTATTGTTTTAGATTCTGATTTTGTGGACGACAGATTTAATTCTACAAAACAATTTTGCAGTAAAATAGGGGCAATTTCTAGCCAAGATTTGCCGTTTGATAAATCTCGAGATTTTATTATTCCAAGACCTTTTCTTCCTGCTCAATTGCAAGAAATTCTTGAAGAGGTCATTGCGAGCATTAACCATGATTTAAATCAACGTATCATTGAGCAAAACAAATACAATGCCCGTGCAAGTTCAACAACCGATGAAGTGGTAAATTATGTTAATTCGCTTGCGGATGATATTGCCAATGACATTGAAAATGAAAACGATGAATCGATTGTTTCGTTTGCTTCAATGAAAAAAGGGGGAGTATTAGACTCTAAAGAGTTGGGAAAAATTCAAAGTTTACTCAATATTGAACCCATACTTAATGAAGTTGATATGAATGAAGATGATTGGTTAGATTTATCAGAAATAATCGACAAAGCCTTAGAAGAGGTCAAAGATTACGAATTTGATTTAACCGATTCAGGTGCTATTACCTTGGTTTTAAGCCGATTTACGATGGAAGAGTTAAAGCCTTTATTGTTAAAATTAAACCAAAACAGCATTGATAAATTAACCACCGGTGGTTCCATTCATTTAGAGTTAAAATTGAAGGACGAATCGTGATTTCTCAAAAGAGAGGCGCAATTTTAATTCTTTCAGGTCCCAGTGGTTGTGGAAAATCGACCCTTTTAAAAGAGGTCTACAAAGATATTACCGATTACTATTTTTCAATTTCTACCACGACTCGCTCAATCAGAGAAGGGGAAAAACACGGAGTAGATTACTACTTTGTCAGTAAAGATGAGTTTGAAAAAGACATAGAAGATGGAAATTTTTTAGAACATGCCAATGTTCATGGAAACTATTATGGCACTTCTTTAAAACCCATATTAGAAGCACTGCAAGAAAATAAGTTGGTGATTTTTGATATTGATGTGCAAGGGCATAAAATCGTTCGGAAGAAACTTAACGATATTATTACGTCAGTATTTATTACCACTCCTTCATTAAAAGAGTTGGAATTTCGATTAAATAATCGATCAACAGACTCTCAAGAAGTGATTCAAAAACGTATTTTAAATGCACAAGAAGAGATTAAATCTTTCCTAAAATATGACTACTTAATTATCAATGATAACTTAAAAGTCGCCTCAAAACAGTTGGTTTCTATTGCCAATGCAGCAAGGGTTAAAAGTAAACTGTCGGAGAGTTCAATTATAGAAGAGTGGCTAAACGCTTAAAACTTTAGAAAAACCAATTCGTTTTAAACTTCTTCAAAACTAATTGGTTTCTCAAAATAGTATCCTTGGCAATAATCTACGCCAATTTCTTTGACTTTATTGTAAATTTCTTCACTCGAAACAAATTCAGCCACCGTTTTAAATCCAAATTGGTCAGAAAAGTTCGCAATGGTACTGACGATGACTTGTTGATTTTGTTTTTTATCAATATCACGAATGAGTGAACCATCAATTTTAACAAAATCAATGTCTAAGTTGGTCAGCATAATAAAGTTTGAGTATCCTGCTCCAAAGTCGTCAACACCAATGTTACAGCCAATTTTTTTAACTTCTTTGATAAAATCAATAACGACACCAAAATCTTTGATTTGTTCACTCTCTAAAATTTCAAACTCTAAAAGGGAAGTATAATCTTTGTTCTCTTCTAAGATTTCAAAAACTCTTTTTCGCGTTTTAATACTGATAATATCGTCAAATGAAATGTTAACTGCCACACGTTTATTTTTTTGTCGAATGAGAGTAAAAGCTTCTTTGAGCATTACAATAATTATTTTAGGATAGAGTTTGGCTTTTTTGGCAATATCTAAAAACAGCATTGGTGAAACAGCCGTTCCATCTTCATCGATGTAGCGCAACAAAGCTTCATATTTATAAATCTCTTTGGTTTGAGAATCCACAATCGGTTGATAATACGCTCGAAATTTATTCTCTTTGAGGGCATTTTTTATTTTTTTAACCCATTTGATGTTCTCTTCAATGTCTTCTTGAATGTTAAAAGAGTGGTCATAGACCATGACTTGTTCGAGTCGATTTTTAGCATAGGAAATAACCCGTTGTGAGAATTTATAGGCGTCTGCTCCCGTTGCAATTCCAATGGTTACGTTAATATCGATTTCATGTTCTGCAATTTTGATGGAATTGTCTTCGATTTCATGGGCTAATTTAATGCATTTTTCTTTGAAGTTTTCCAGTTCAATGGTATTGTCTTTTGTAACAATCCCAAATTTATCGGATTCAATTCGGTAGATTTGATAGGTATTATTGGAAAATTCATTTTTGAGTTTAAGAGCAAATTGAAAGAGCAATTCATCCCCATTCTCTTCCCCATACAAGTCATTGATGTTGGAAAATTTATCAATATTTACCAACGCCATAATGGTATTGGTATTTTCATCCAAATCTTTTTTGAGTTTATTTCGATTGGGAAGATTGGTGAGTTTATCAATGTATAAATCTTTTAATTCGTGATAGAGCAAAGATTGTCCCATAATTTGCAGCAGTTTTTTCATATCAATGGGTTTTAAAATATATTTGTCCACGCCAATATCAATGGCTTCAAGCAGATATTCGGTGTTGGAAAATGCCGTTGTGACAATAATAGGAATATTGGGATTAATGACTTTAATTTTTTTAATCATTTCAAGCCCATTCATATTGGGCATATTGACATCAGTAATAATTAAATCAATTTGATCTTGATATTGTTCAAAGAGTTTTAGCCCTTCTTGTCCATCTTTTGCAATGTATTGTTTTTTGGTAA
>JBAYZM010000083.1:0-9524 GCA_041672515.1 Arcobacteraceae bacterium | reverse complement strand
TTGAAATAGACGCGATTGTTCCACTGGCTGGATTTTGTAAAGGGGTATCTTTAAAAAGGAGTTGACTTAAATTATTACGTGCGACATAATCAAAATCATTCTCTTTGCGTTTTAATCCACCTGTGAGGGTTGTTTTAATTTTTTCAACCGTTTGTTTTGAATAATTAGGGTCTTTTAAAAGTTCACTTAAAAGCTCCAATGCCGTTGTATATTCACTTTTTAAACAAGAAATCTCAATAACAAAAGTTTCAAAACCACTTGAAGCATGGAGCGAAATTGCTCTGTTTTCAAGTTTTTGTGCAAACTTTACGCTTCCTAAAGTTTTTGTTCCTTCATTTAAAAGTTTGGCACTTAAATTGGCTAAACCGCTTTGGTTATGGTCTTGAATGTATCCAGAGTTTTTAAAAACCAATTGTAAGTTAAAAGTGGGCAAGGTTGTATTTTCTTCAAACACAACGGGAATATCTAAATTATTTGTTTTAATATGCTTAATTGTAGCACTCATCAAAAATCCTTGTGTCAATATTAAAGTCAGTATAACAGTTAAAAATATGCTTTTTTGTTTTAGCATTTTAAAACCTTTGTAGTATTTCGTAAGCAGTATTTCTTTTTGCGGGATTTTCACCCACATCTTTTATGAGTTGTATCATTTCATCTTGATTCATTTCGTTTTTCGCACCCGCTGCTGAAACAACATTTTCTTCCATCATAGTACTTCCTAAATCATTGGCACCAAATTTTAGTGCCATTTGCCCAATGTAACTGCCTTGCGTTACCCATGAACTTTGGATATTTTTGAAGTTATCTAAATACAATCGTGCTACGGCTAAAAGTCGTAAATATCGATTGGACGATTGAGGTTGAATATGAGGCATCTCTTGCAGCAATTTGGTATTGGCACTTTGAAATGACCATAAAATAAAGGCTCTAAAGCCTCCTGTTTTGTCTTGTAATGTCCGTATTTTTTCCCAATGTTCAATGATTTCTTCATCGGTTTCAACCGTTCCAAACATCATCGTTGCGGTGGTTTTCATATTGATACTGTGTGCTGTTTCATGCACTTTTAACCAATCATTTGAATCCAGTTTTTTAGGCGCAACCAAATCTCGCACTCGATCACTTAAAATTTCAGCACCCGCCCCTGGAATAGAACTTAAACCTTTTGCTTGAAGTCGGGTTAAGACTTCTAAATAACTTAGCTTTGAAATTTTTGCAATATAATCAATTTCAATGGCAGAAAATGAGTGCAGGGTGATTTGTGGAAATTTTGTGTGTATGTGTTCAACTAAATCTTCATAAAACTCAATTTTAAGTTTCGGATGAACACCACCTTGCATCAAAATTTGTGTTCCGCCAACTTCAAGTAACTCTTCGATTTTTTGGTCAATTTCATCGTAGGTTAAAACATAAGCATCGTCATCTCGTCCATGTCGATAAAAAGCGCAAAATTTGCAATCCACAAAACAAACATTGGTGTAGTTAATATTTCTATCGACCACAAAAGTCGTTAATTTTTCAGGATGAAGTTGCTGCTTTTTAGCAAACGCCAACTCACCTAACTCTAAAAGAGGCATATTTTGGATTAAATCCAATGCCTCTTTATTACTTAATCTGCGATTCAAATCTATCATTAAAAGCTTGTTCCTAAACTGAATTCAAAGGTTGCTGTTTTATCTCCTGGTTCGTCATCAAGTGGTTGAGCAAAGATAAATTGTAAAGGACCTACGGGTGAAATCCATTCAATTAAAGCTCCAGTACCACTTCTATTTAAGTCATTAAAAGAATCCTTACCAATCATCCCATAATCATAAAAGACTCCCCATCGCATTTTTGCTGAGGGTACCAAGGGAAAGTTTAATTCAAAGCCATTGGTAAAGTTATATTTGTTTGGGTCAAGATTAGTACCTGCACTATAATCTGGTCCAAAAGCATACGATTCATATCCTCGAAGTGATTTTGGTCCTCCCATATAAAGTGAACTTCCGTAAGGAACCATACCGTTATCGGCAATAACTTTAACTTGTCCTCGGTATCTAAAAACAGCATCCCAATCGATTAAATCTTCTAATCCATAATAGTATTTTAAGTAGGTTGAACTCTCTATATATTTAGCATCTCCACCTACACCTGCATATTCCAGTGAAGTTCCCGTGTTAAATCCATTTCTTGGGAAATAATAATCATCGGTGCTGTTATAGTTAATATAAGGCGTTAAAGAACTTAAGATATAATCTTGGTCTTCTCTTTTGTATCCTGAATAACCTGTAGAATAGGTATAATCTTCTTTAACCGTTTCAAGTTTATAATCCAAACCAACATACGTATTTCGTATTATTTCTTTTCCTGCTCCCACAATAAAACCAGTTGATTCTTTATCTAACTCATAACTTCCATAACTATTGCTTTGGTCAATATCTAATGTACTGTTATAAAGTTTTATTTTCCCATTGTACTCGCTGTCTCGAATGGCTGGGTTTGCTAATGAGATAGCATAGTTATTTCGTTTATCTGAAGTATCGACTGAAAATCCAAGATTTAATCCTGAACCAAAGATATTTCTGTCTTGAATGGAAGCATTGATAATAAATCCATCATACGAACCGTATCCTCCACCAAGTATGAGAGAACCTGTTGCCATCTCTTTAACTTTGACAACTAAATCCATGCTGTTTTCAGAAAGTCTTTTTTGGTCAATCGTAACTTCTTCAAAAAATCCACTTCGTTTGAGTTTTAAAATAGAGTCTTTATAATCGGTTAAACTGAATAAATCTCCATGTGATAAATAGACATCTCTTCGTATAACTCTGTCAAGTGTTTTGCTGTTTCCTGAAATAAAAACATCATTAATATAGACTTTTTCTCCAGGAATTACTGAGAAGACAACATCGGCAACATTGGTATTGGTATCTTTTTTAATATCGTATTTCACTTGGGCAAATGCATATCCTAAGTCAGCAACTTGTGTTTTGATGTACTCAGCATCGTCTCTGAGTTTTTTAATATTAAATGTTTTCTCTTTTTTGAGTTTTAAACCAGAGTACAATGTTTGTGGGTCTAATATTGAAGCATCCAAGAAAATGGTAATTTCCCCAGTTGTATATTGTGGTCCTTCTTCAATAAAAAAGTCTAACTTGGCTTCATTGGATGAAAAGTCAACTTTTAAAAAGGGAGATTTAACCGTAGAATCTAAATATCCGTGTTCAAAATACAATTCATTGATTCGTAAGTTTTCATAAGGAAGTTGCTCGATTTGAGCTTCCCCATCATTTTGTCCAAACCACCATGTAATAAAATCTTCTTCTTTGTTCGCCGTTACAACGTCGAAGTCATCTTTTTCTAAAGCCGTTGCACCATGATAGTTAACTTCTTTGATGATAATCTCATCTCCTTTGTTAACTTCTATTTTCAGGGCAACAGAAGTCTCATTGAGTTCTTCCATTTCGATTTCAACAACTGAGTTTACAAAACCTTCTCGTTGAAGTTCCGTTAAAAGAGCTGCTTTTGCTTGGGCAACTTTTGATTTGGTGTACATCGTACCTTTAGGAAGACCAATTCGTTTGATGACTTCTTGAATATCGTCTTGTCGTGATTTATATCCCGTCATTTCAACATTGGCAACAGAAGGTTTTTCTTTAAAAACAAACTCTAAGATACCATTGTTATCAAGAACTTGAATATCATCAAAGTAGCCAAATTTATAAAATTCTTTTACTGCTTTATTGACTTTTTCTATGTCTAAAGTATCACCTTCTGTGATATTTGCAGTTTCAGTGGCAATTTCGGTTGATATTCGGGAAAGGTTCTTAAACTCGATTTTTTGAATGGTTTGCGCACTTAACGCGGTGGCTAAAGCAATAGATATAAAAGCAACACTTTTTTTCACAGTAATCCTTAGTAGTGTATATATAAAATTAAAGTAGCTAATATAACTAAATAAACTTTATAGGATGGTTAAGATATAATAATTTTTTTAATTTATTAAAAGGTATAAAAGTGAATGTAGGGATTGTCGGACTTGGACTCATGGGTGGTTCAATTGCAAAAGCGGTTAAAAAGTATGGTATTGCAAAAAAAGTGTACGGATATGTGAATAAAGAATCGACTAAAAAAGAGGTCTTAGAGTTAAAGTTGGTAGACGAACTTGTAGATTTTGAGACATTAAAAGAGGTTTCGGATGTGATTATTTTAGCCATTCCTGTTGATGCAATTATTGCCATGTTTCCTAAACTTTTGGATATCAATAAAAATACCACGATTATTGATATGGGTTCTACAAAAGAGTTTATCGTCAATAATATTCCCGTGCAAATCAGAGAAAATTTTATTGCAGCACACCCCATGACGGGAACAGAAAAATCAGGACCTAAGGCTGCTATTGATGAGTTGTATGAAGGTAAAACCGTTGTATTATGTAACTTAGAAAAAAATGAAAACAATCATGTCAATAAAGCGTTTCGTATTTTTCAAAGTATTGGTATGCGAATTGTTGTTATGGATGCGGTTGATCACGATGTTCATGCGTGTTTTATGTCGCATTTACCGCATGCTATCTCCTTTTCTTTGGCCAATACGGTTATGAATCATGAAGACCCAAAATCGATTATTGCTTTAGCCGCAGGGGGATTTAAAGATATGAGTCGAATCGCAAAATCAAGTCCTCAAATGTGGAGTGATATTTTTGGACAAAATAAGAAAAATATGCTCAATTCGATTGACCTATTTTTAGGGCATATGAATATAGTGAAAGAACTCATTGAAAAAGATCAGCACGAAGAACTTAAAAAATGGATGGAGAAAGCCAACAGTTTGCATGAAATTCTGTAATTTTTTGTTCGTATCATAATTTTTAAAAAGGGGTAGTATGAAATATTTCATTTTTCTTATAATGCTAAAGGCATTAGTGTTTGCCGATGGATTTTGGACAATCGATGAGTATGTACAGCGTAATCCTATCCAAAAGTCCTTGATGCGTCAGTTTGAACACATAGTTCAAGACGATGCGGTCGTGTTAAATCAACCTCACAAAAAAGTTAAAATTTCTATTTTGTACCCGGGCAATCAAATCACAGATTATTGGCAAAGAAGTCAAAAATCCTTTGAAGCACGAATGAAAGAACTGAATATTGAGTATGAAATCAATGCTGTTTTTGTCGATGAAAACAATGTGAAGATGTTACAAACTAAACTGAAAGAGATATTGAGTTATGACAGTGATTATCTTTTTTTTACACTCAATATTGATGGGCATAAAAAACTCATATCACAACTCATAAGCCAGCAAAAACCCAAACTTATTTTACAAAATATTACCACGCCTTTAAAAGAGTGGGGAGAAAATCAACCCTTTATGTATGTGGGATTTGACCACATTGAAGGAACAAAACTTTTGGCGCGCTATTTTCAGGCAAAATTTCCACAGGGTTCTCGGTATTTGATGTTGTATCACAATCAAGGATATGTGAGTCAAATGAGAGGTGATGAGTTTATTAATATGTTAAACAATAGCCATAAACTCGATGGTTCATTTTATACCTATGTCAATAAAGAGATTGCAAAAACAACGGTTTTAGAGTATAAAAACATTCATGATATTGATTTTATTTACAATTGTTCAACGGATATTGCAATAGGCGCCAGCGAAGCATTAGATGCACTAAAACTTCAAAATAAGATTATGATCAATGGTTGGGGTGGAGGAAGCAGTGAGTTAGAAATGATTGAAAAGAAAACATTGGATGTAACAGTTATGCGAATGAATGATGACAATGGTGTTGCTATGGCTGAAGCCATTAAGCTTGATTTATTGAAGCAAAGTGTGCCTTTAATTTACTCAGGAAAGTTTGAACTTGTCGATACCTCTACTTCAAAAGAGTATATTGAAGAACTAAAAAAACGAGCATTTAGGTACAGTAAGTGAAACAAAAAATTAAATTTAGTATAAGAACTATTTTTATCTTTTTAACCTTAATTGCGTTAGTTTCTACTATTTTAGTGACGATTGTTTTATCCAAAAACAGTAAAAATGAGCTCATTTTTAATGAGTCAAAAAAGTATTTTGAACAAAGTGTACGGTTGTCTCAAACTATTTTTGACTATGAAATTGATAAAATATTTTCAGTGGTAAATTCCATTGTATTTAACAGTTCAGATATTAAGAAAATACGAGAAAATAATATTGAAGCTTTAGAAAACAGCTTAAATAAATCCATTCCAAAATCGCTTCATTTTACTGCAATTTTGCCTTTTAATGGCAATCGAAGTGCAATGGGAGGATTCTTTTTATATGATATGAATCCATTATTGGATGAATTAAAAAAGATTAAAGTTCCTACCTCTAAAAAAACACTTATACGAGTAACTCTCAATGGAAAAGAGTCGATTTTTATTGTCGTTACTAAAGGTATTGTTGATGATAAAAATGGCGAAATTATTGGAATATTTGCTGGTGGAATTGAGTTAAATAATAACATAAAATTTATTCAAGATATTAAACGAAGCAGTAAATTGGATGAAGTAATATTATTGAATGACGATAATATCATATTAAAAGATAGCCAAAGTGATTCAAGTTCAAATCTGAATTTTTTAAAAGTCTTTAATGTCTTAACGCATGAAAAAAATGAGGTCATAGGGTACCGTTCAAAGTTGTCTTTTGATTTCCAAGAGAGTGCTTTAAATATTAAAATGAGTTTATCCAATGAATCGTTTAAAACCACACGCTATTGGGTTTATAAAGATTTGACCATTGTAACGATTCTTTCTATTATTATTCTTGGCTTTTTTATCTATTACATCAATAAATTACTGATTAAACCCATTGAAAATCTAAAAATTTATGCCAGAAACTTTTTTGAAAAAAAAGATTTAGAAGAGGGTGTTTTGGAACTTAAAATTGTTGAGTATCAAGAGTTAGCCAATTATTTGCAAAAACTGTTTATTGAACTGTTAAATAACCAACAAAAACTTATTGTGGCAAAAGATAAAATAAACAGCGATATGCAAATGATAAAATCACTCAATGATACTTTGGAGTTAAAAGTTATTGAAAAAACCAGAGAGTTAAGCCAATTAAATGATACGTTAAAACAAAAAGTAGTCGAAGAAGTAGAAAAAAACCGTAAAAAAGACAAACAAATTATTCAACAAGCAAGGTATGCAGCCTTAGGGGAAATGATTGGCAATATTGCCCACCAATGGCGACAACCTTTAAGTGCTATTAGTACGACCTCTTCGGGAATGAAGCTCGAAATGCAAATAGGTGTTGCAAGCCGTGAAGATATTGAAAAAGCGTTTGATAATATCATGCACTATGTTAATTTTTTAAATCAAACCATAGAGGATTTCAGAGGTTTTTTTAGACAAGATTTAAAACAAGAAGAGTTTAATATGTTAAGTTCTTTGGAAAATACACTCAAAATTATTTTTGCTTCGTATAAAGACAATAACATTAAGATTGTTACTGACTTTAGTGCAAAAGAACTTTTGGTTATGGGAAGCAGCAGTGAATTATCTCAAGTATTTATCAATATTTTAAACAATGCCAAAGATATTATGTTGGAAAAAAATATTACCGATAAAAAGATTTATATTCTGAGTAAAACGCATGAAGATACCAATGAAATACGTATTATGGACAACGGTGGTGGGGTTGAAGAGAGCATTATGGAAAAAATATTTGACCCCTATTTTACAACCAAACATAAAAGCCAAGGAACAGGTATAGGGCTTTATATGAGCAAAGAGATTATTGAAAAGAAATTCGGTGGAACACTTTGTGTATTAAATAAAGAGGCAATCATTAATGATGAGTCTTTTAAAGGCGCTTGTTTTCAAATTGTTATTCCTAAGGCAAATAAAGCTTAGGCGTGGATAATAGCTTCGTGGACTTTAATGGCTTGGAAATGTTCTTTAACATCATGGCATCGCACAATGGAAGCTCCACGGTTAATCGCTTCTAAGTGAATGGCTAAAGTGCCTGGAAGTCTCTCTTCAATACTTGATGGAACAATGGCATTAATCATGGATTTTCGACTTGCCCCAATGAGAAGTTCATGGCCAAAATATCTAAAATGTTCGTGATGTTTTAAAAGGGTTAAGTTATGTTGCAGGGTTTTTCCAAATCCAATTCCTACATCTAAAATAATCTCTTCAACTCCAAATGCTTTTGCTTTTAAAATACGTTCTTCAAAAAAAGTATGAATTTCTTCTATGACATCTTTATAAAAGGGTTCTTTTTGCATATTGCTTGGGTCATTTTGCATGTGCATAATGACCACTTTAGCTTTGTATTGTCCTGCAAGCTTTGCTACTTCATCATTTTGTAAACCCGTAATATCGTTGATAATGGTAAAACCACAATCAAGTGCATAGTGTAAGACTTCTGGGGCATACGAATCCAAAGAGAATTGGGCTTTTTCGTAGAGTTTTTCTTTTTGAATGCACTCTAAAATGGGTTGTATTCGAGCAAGTTCTTCTTGTGGAGAAACTGCAATACTGCCTGGACGGCTTGAAACTGCACCCAAATCAATAATGGTTGCTCCATCGACAATAAGTTGTTCCATTCTTAAAATAGCATCTTTCCCACTGAAACGACTGTTCTTAAAAAAAGAGTCTTCATTGGCATTGATTATTCCCATAATTTGAGTAGGTTTTTGAGAAGGGAAAATAAATTTTTTTAAATCTTTGGCAATTTGTTTTAATCCAAAAGGTTGAGCTAACTCTTTGCGACTTAAAATCTCAAGTTGTTTATTGGTCGCAATTAAAATGGCATTGACATACTTATCTCGTGCTACAATAACTCCCATGGGAACGGCTAAATCGGCTCCAATAGACAAAGCATCCTGTTTTAAAATATTCGCAGCACCCACATGAAGATTTTTAATTAAAATCGTATTCATTTGGCTTTTATTTCTTAAGATTTTGACACCCGTTTGATCACAACCTAATTCTTGATAGACTTTATGAAAATCATTAATCGAGAGTTTGTACACGATTACAACCTATGGGACGTTTTATTTTTAGAGTGAATAAGAGTTAAAAGAATCGTTGTAAGCACATGAATTGGACGAGAATTCAGTTCTAAAAGTTTAATAGACGTTGAAAATGTCTCTAACTCTTTATGCGAGAGTTTAATTTTTTGCGTGTTTATTTTTATCATTAAGGATTCAATAAACTGTTTGGCTTCTTGTTTAGATATTTTTTGATTCTCTTTTAAAAACGCATACACTTGCTTTAAATCCAGTGTGACCATATCAAGTTCACATAAAGGCAAATCCATTTTAGTTTTTAAATATTTTAAAGGCAATCGTGAAATAATCGTGGGCAATAATGACGACTTTGATGTGGTAATAAGAACAAACACAATATTCAAAGGCGGCTCTTCTAGGACTTTTAAAAGTGCATTTTGTGCCTCTTTTCTAAAAGTTGCTCCACAAAGAAGAATATATTTTACGCTGTTACTGGCAATATAGGCTTCTTTTATTGTGGCATTGGATTGAGCAATTTGAAATTCATCGTTGATACTT
>JBAYZM010000082.1:0-9592 GCA_041672515.1 Arcobacteraceae bacterium | reverse complement strand
AATATGGTTTCGAGTTTTTTTAAATCGCCCAAAAGATTTGAACCACTGCCATGGTTAAACACTTTAGGAGCAGGACATCCACAATTTAAATCAATGCCATCAATGCCGTCCATGTCGTTTAAAATTAAAACCGCATCGCGGATGAGTTCGGGTTTATTGCCTGAAATCTGAATAAAATAAGGATCTTCATTTTCACTTTTTTCAAGCATTTTAAAGGTTTTCTTAGAGTTGTACACCAATGCATTGGATGAAATCATTTCAGAAATCGTTAAATCTGCACCAAATTTTTTAACAACACTGCGAAAAGGTAAATCAGTATAGCCAGCCAGTGGAGCCAACACCACAAGGGGTTGGCTAAAATCAAGTTTTTTCATTTTTAGTTATGGTAGCAAATAGAGTCTAGTGTATATTGTTTTCCAGAATCTTTTAATTCAAGTAAAGCTTTAAAGGCAGTCAATTCATCTTTAGAGGTACTTGCAAAAATATCTCTGATTTTGTCAATGAGTTCAAACTCAAATAAAATATAGATATACGCATCAAGAGCCAATTCATTGCTGTTAGATAACTCTTCAAACAACGCAATAATTTGGTCAGGAGTTAAACTTTTTTTATACAATTTTGCAATTTCTAAGAACTCTTGTTTTGTAAAATCAATGGCTTTAATCTGTTTAATTAACTCTTCACTGCTTAATGCAAAATCTTCTTGAACCGCATCTTTTTTGAAAAGTTCTTGCAACATAGCTTTGTTGAGTTTAAGCGTTGGTAAGACTTTTTTTAATGATGTCATTGATTTATCATTGAGTACTTTACTAAAAGCTGCTTCAATCTCTTCACGTGTGTAGTTAGCAGATTTTTTCAAAACCTCAAGTGCCCAATCGGCTTGTTCATTGATTTTATTGATATTATTCGCAACAGACACTTCATTGTTTACACTGAGTTTGTAGTTGATTGAAACATGTTTTTTATTTTTAATATCAATTAAATTATGTGCTAATGTATTAATATCACTGTTTTTTGATGAAAAATTGTTCTCTTTTATTTCTAAGTTTACTTGAGAAAGAATCTCACCTAACTCTTGAAATATTGGATTTTTAAATGTCATTGTTTCATCTTTTTTCAACAATTTACTTTTAATCAGTTTAATCATGTTGGCTTCATCTTTGTTCAAAGATGATTTAAACATAAACCCTTTTAAACCATAAAACAGTATATGAAAAACAGAAGCTAAAAACAGCACCAACGTAGGTAAGATAACCCATAAAGCCACTGGCAGTAAGAAAGTTGTATCCAACACTGTTATTTGATAATCAACTTTTGCAATACTAAACACATACCCTGCAATTGCTGCTATGAAAATAATCGATGCAACAATATATTTTTTTAATCCCATAATAATTTCCTTATATTTCTACTGTTCAACCTCATAAATTTCTCTACACGGTGTACAAAATTTTGCAAATGGTTTTGCTCGTAATCGTCCCAATGCTATTACTTCATCGCACATTTCACAAATTCCATACGTACCAATGTGGATTCGTTTTAAAGCATCGTCAATCTCATGTAACTCTTTAAGTTGTTGATTCGCAATAATTCCCTCTTTAAAACTGTCGCTACTAATTTCAGCATAATCAACATCATCATTGCACTCTGAATTTTTCAAACTATCAATACTGTTTCTGCTGTCTTGAATATTTTTAGTAATTAATTCTTTTCTTTTTTCAAGAATCTCTTTAAGCTCTTCAATTTGTTTTTTATTTGCCAAAATAAACCTCTTTATAAATTTTTATTGAGGATTATACTTAATTTTTAATAAATTATTTATGATACGGATGGTTGTTTATTATACACAAACTTCTGAATATCTGTTCTTGGAGTACAAGATGTGCTATTTTATGCGCCATTGTCAAGTCACTAAGAGTTACAATTGTATTACATTTTTTTAAAAAGTCTCTCTCAAATCCAAATGCGCCCCCTATAAAAAAATTAATTGTGGTGTGATTTTGCAAAATTCCGGCAAAACCAAAGCTATCCACTTTTTTTCCTAAAACATCTAAAGCAATATTGTATCCATTCATCAAAGGCTCATACACTTCACTGTAGGATTGTTGCGCCTCTTTTTCCCCAATCATTTGTGCTTTGGATATTTTTTTATTAAAAAGATTAAAACACTCCACTTTTGCATATTTTGAAGACATTTTCATAAACTCTTTAGCAATAACATCATACTCATCGTTGGTACTTTTTGCAATACTGTATATATTGATTTTAGTCATGGTACAAATCGCTTCCTACGACATTAAAATCAATATTGGGTATAACATCCTCTCTTTTTACTCCACCAATGGCACACACCGGATGTTTGGATATTTTGGCCAAATAACTTATTTTATCACCTAAAATAATGGAAACATCTTTAGTAGATGTGGCTTTATAAGCTCCTAATCCAATATAATCAATGACCAATTCATTGGCTTCTAAAATCTCAATCTCATTGTGTGTTGAAATACCCAAAATTTTAGTGGGATATTTTTTACGTAAAAATTTAAAAAGAAGTTGAGCATTGCCCACTTTAATCTCTTCTTTTAATATTCTAAGAATATCTTCTTGTCCCAAATGAAGTCCATGAGCTACATCAAGAAGTTCTATATTATCATTAATAAGAACAGGAATATTCAAAGCTTGTGTTAAAATTTCTAAGTGTTTTTTTTGAATCTCAAGGCAATTGTGTTTATCGCGGTATTGCACCAGCTTTACATTGTGTTGTTTAGCAAGAAGAATAAACTCTTCCAAAGAGATATTTTTTTTTAAGAGAGTTTCAAAATCACATAAGGCGTATAAAGGAGTTTTCAAGTTATTTTCTTGAAGAACTCCTTGCATATAGTTTGGGAACATTAAGAGGCAATGCTCTCTTTTGAAAATAAAATCAGTAAATCCGAAATCGTTTTTTTCATATCTTTTCGATTAACTACCATGTCAATAGAACCATGTTTAAGTAAAAATTCCGCTCGTTGGAATCCTTCGGGTAAATCTGCACCAATGGTTTGTTTAATAACCCTTTGACCTGCAAATCCAACCAATGCACCCGGTTCTGCCATAATAATATCACCCAACAAAGCAAATGAAGCCGAAACTCCACCCATGGTTGGATCGGTTAAAACAGATATATAGGGCAATTTTGCCGAGTCGAGTTTTTTCAGTGCAGCAGAGGTTTTGGCCATTTGCATTAAAGCAAATGTACTCTCTTGCATTCTTGCACCTCCAGAAGCAGAAACAATCACTAATCCTTGTTTCTTTTCAATGGCACGATCGACTGCTCGAACGATTTTTTCACCTTCAACGCTACCCAAACTTCCTCCCATAAAAGAGAAGTCAAAAATAACAATTTGAGCAGCAACAGTGTTGATTTTACACTCACCACTGACCACAGAAGAGGTTCGATTGCTTTTACTCAAGGCTTCATCCAATCGTTTTTTATACGATTTTTTGTCCACAAAATTTAAAGGATCAGTAGGTTTTAAAGAGGAATCGTGTTCTACAAAACTTCCCTCATCGCACAGAATTTCAATTCTTCTTTGCGCCCCTATTCTCATGTGAAAATTACATTTAGGACAAATGTTATTTTGATTTTCGACTTCTTTAAAAAACATCAACGCATTACACTCAGGACATTTTATCCAATGGCTGGGTGCATCTTGCGTTGTAGGTCGCTCTTTTTTGGTTTCAAATTTTATTTTTTTAAATAGGTTTTTTAAATCCATACTGTATCCTTCTTCTGATTATTTTAATGCCTCAAATTTATCCAATTCATCCAGTTTTTCCCAAGGGTAATCACTTTGTCCCACTTGTCCTCTTGCTGCTACATCTGCATACAAAAAGGTATCAGCACTTGGTTTGTCTAAATTGAATTTTTTTGTAATCCATCGTGGTGTTAAGCTGAATGTATGACTGACAAATTCAGATAATTCATCGTCATTTTTAAGTGTATATGTTCCACTGGTATCGACACACACTGACGTTGGTTTGGCAACTCCAATGGCATATGAAATTTGCACATTACATTTTTTGGCAAGTCCTGCAGCAACGATATGTTTGGCAATCCAACGTGCTGCATACAATCCACTTCTGTCCACTTTGGTATAGTCTTTAGAACTTTGAGCTCCACCACCAATAGGGGCATATCCACCAAAAGAATCCACAATAAGTTTTCGCCCTGTTAACCCTGAATCGTGTAACGATGAGTGATTAACATATCTTCCTGTTGGATTGATGTGAATAATCGTTGTTTTTGGGTCATACAAATGTGTAGGAAGTCCCGTATCATCAATAAGTCCTTGAATTAAACTTCTGACTTCTTTAATGTCCATACCTTCTGTACTTGGCGCACTTACGACAATGGTATGAATCTTTTGTGGGTTACAATTTTCAAAATTCTCTTTTGTTCCATAGTCAATCGTAACTTGTGTTTTAATATCTACTCCGAGTTTATGGTTATGAGCTAAAGCATAGTGATACACTTTATCGCATAACATTCGAGCGTATGTGATGGCTGCTGGCATATAATCAGCTGTTTCACTTGAAGCAAAACCAAACATAATTCCTTGGTCACCTGCGCCTATTTCTCCGTCTTCTTGATCAACACCTTGATTAATATCAGGGCTTTGTTGATTTAACAATACTTGAACTTTAACATCATCTGGGTGTAAGCATTGCTCTTTTGTAAACGCACTTTTCCCATCATATCCAATTTTTGCCAATGCATCTTTTACAATTTTTTCATAATCTTTGGTACTTAAATTTGCATTGGATTTTACTTCTCCACCAATAACCACATGTTTTCCAGCAACAAATACTTCCGAAGCAACTCGTGAGTTACTGTCTTCAATAATCAATCTGTCAACAATACTGTCTGCGATAATATCCGCACATTTGTCAGGGTGTCCTGGGCTTACGACTTCTGAAGTAAATAAATACTCTTTTTTGTTTTCCATCTTTGTTTTCCTCGTAGGTTTTCCATTTTTGTTTTCCATTATTTTTAATTACATTTTGTTTGTTGCGTCAAAAAAATAACAAATTCACAATAATTTTTAAATAGCTTAAGGCTATTCGACTGTAACTGATTTTGCCAAGTTTCTTGGCATATCAACATCATTTCCTAATCGTACAGAAATTTCCATTGAAAATAACTGTAACACGACCAACATTTCAAAAAACTCTAGCATGTAGTGGTCTTTTGCATTGGTTGGTATAAAATCATCGGCAAGTTCAAAACTTAAAGGTGAAATCGCACAAATCGTGCTGTCTCTTGCACTTAACTCCTCAACATTACTTTTGATTTTATCGTAAAGCAAATTTTGAGGCATTAAAGCAATCGTAAAAAGTTCGGGGTCTGCTAATGCAATGGGACCGTGTTTCATCTCACCTGCTGGGTAACCCTCTGCATGTAAGTATGAAATTTCTTTTAATTTTAAGGCTCCTTCTAAAGCCAATGGGAAAAAGACATCTCGTCCTATAAAGAAAAAACCATGGCCATGCAAATAGCGTTTCGACAAACGTTTTGTCTTTTCGTGCATTGCATTGGCAACCAACAGCGATGTGGGAACTTCTCTTAAAGCGTGAATCTCTCTTTGCATGGCTGCTGAATCAATGACATTTTTATACTTTGCAAAATACAATGCCAACATCCATAAAACCACCACTTGCGTAGAAAAAGCTTTGGTACTTGCCACCCCTTTTTCAATTCCTGCTCGTGTAAGAATAGCAAAATCAGCCACACGTGTCATTGATGAGTTATCTACATTGCACACCACAATTGATTTTAACCCATTTTTCTTTGCCATTTTTAAAGCTTCTAAGGTATCAGCAGTTTCACCGCTTTGAGAAATGACAATAAACAACGTATCGTTGGTCAATAGTGGCTCTTTGTAGCGAAATTCACTCGCAATTTCAACACTGCATTTGACTTTTGCCAATCGTTCAAACAAATACGAGGCTGTAAGTCCTGCATGATACGACGTTCCACACGCACAAATTTTAATTTCACGAATGCCTTCCATAATCGAAGCATCAACCTCATCAAATGCAATTGAGTTATCAAAAATTCTTCCCAACATCGTGTCACTGACCACAGAAGATTGTTCATAAATCTCTTTTTCCATAAAAAATCGGAAACCCTCTTTTTGGGCAAACTGTTTTGAAGTCGGTAAACTGCTCCAAGAAACGTTGACGTCATCAAAAAAGAGAATTTCATCTTTAGAAGCAACTCCACCATAACCATCTTCCAAGTAAACGACTTCATTGCTTAATCCAATCAAAGGAGCATCCGATGAAGCAAAAAGAACCTCTTTATCACTGTTTCCATGCGCTACAATCAAAGGAGAACCATGTTTAAAAAAGTAGATATTTTCAGGACACGCTTTGGAAATCAGTAAAATAGAGTACGCCCCTTCAAGACGTTTAATCGTTGCTTGAAACGCTTGGGTGCAGTTATTGAGTCTGTTTTGATAATATTCAAATAAGTGAACAATGACTTCGGTATCGGTTTGAGAAACAAACTTATGTCCACTTTGGGTTAACTCTTCTTTGAGTTCTTTATAGTTTTCAATGATTCCATTGTGTACCACATATGAATATTCCCCTAAATGGGGGTGAGCATTGAGTTCAGTAGGTTTACCATGTGTTGCCCAACGCGTATGACCTATGCCTAAATCGTACGAGGCACATAAATTGGAATTGTTGATTTTTTCTTCAAGATTAGCGAGTTTTCCTAAGGCTTTATAGACTGAAATTTTATCGTGGTTTAATAAGGCAATTCCTGCAGAATCATACCCTCTGTACTCTAACTCTTTTAAACCATTCAGTAAAATATCAACGGTTTTCTTTTTACCAATATAACCAACAATTCCACACATATAAGTTTGCCTTTGAATATATTTTATGGGATATTGTAGTTAATTTTTACTAAAAAAAGGCTTTTATACGCTTTTGTCTCTCCATATTCATTTTATGATTTTTTTAACTTTCAATGCTTTTAATACCAACTCTTTTCTTAAATGCAATTGTTCTTTTTTGATATTGCCATTCATTGCAAAAAAATAGCTCTTTTCTTTGGTTGTAATGTAACCCACATACCAACCAATCGTTCCATTCCAACCACTTTTTGCTCTTAAAATATAGTGTTCATTCTCCTCTTCAACTAAAATATTTTGAACAATTAACATACTCTTTTCATCTGCAAGTAAGCTATGATTGTATATTTTCTTTAAAAAATCAATTTGTTCATATGCAGAAATTTTCAAACTTCCATCCAGCCAAAATTCACTGATATTTGACCCTATCGTGGCATTGCCATAGTTAAACTGTTTTAAATACTCTAAATACTTTTCTTTTGAAAGATGTGTGGTAAATTTTTGATAACACCAAACGCAAGAAACTAAAAAAGCTGATTTTAACGTTTGGTCTTGATTCCATACCTCGTATACTCTTTTGACATTATCCCATGCAATAATATCGTCTTGAGAATTCACTATTTTTTCATTTAAAACAATAAGTGTATGGGGAATTTTAAAAGTAGAAGCTGGTGTAAAACGTTTGTGCGCTCTTTTATCATTATAAATATACTTCTCTTCATTATTCAGTGAGGCAATAACCAAGGTACCATCAAGATTATATTTTTCAAAAGTTTCTTCAATTTCTGCATCATTGGCAAATAAAAGCGTGCCTAATAAGAATAAGTTCAGCATAATTTTTAATATCATAACAACATCCTATTTTTCGTCATTATAATTAAAACACACTTACGAATATGTTTAATAAAACTGCCAATATATTTTAAAAAAGTACATAAAAAAAGCCCCATATTACATGGGGCTTTTAATCTTAATTGAGGCTTACTAAAAAGAGTTTTTTACCCTCTTCTTACATCATACCAGGCATTCCGCCCATTCCACCCATACCGCTCATATCTGGCATAGCAGGTTTGGCTTCTTTAATATCAGTAACTGTGGCTTCTGTAGTTAAAAGCAATGACGCTACTGAAACGGCATTTTGCATTGCAACTCGCTCAACTTTTGCAGGGTCTACGATTCCTGCTTCAAACATATCCACGTATTCACCCGTTGCTGCATTAAATCCTACGTTTTCATTGGTTGATTTTTCCACTTCATTGGCAACAACACCGGCATCAAATCCAGCATTTTGTGCAATTTGTTTTAATGGTGCTTTAATGGCTCGCAATACAATTGCTGCTCCAATTTCTTCATCACCACATAGGTCTAATCTCACTTTTGCAGCCGCCCTGATTAACGCAGCTCCTCCACCAATGACAATTCCTTCCTCAACCGCCGCTCGTGTTGCACTTAGTGCATCATCCACTCGGTCTTTTTTCTCTTTCATTTCAGTTTCAGTCGCAGCGCCTACTTTAATAACAGCCACTCCTCCACTTAATTTTGCCAATCTTTCTTGAAGTTTTTCTTTGTCGTAATCACTTGTCGTATTCGCAATTTCATTTCTGATTTGCCCTACTCTGGCTTCAACGGCTTTTTTATCCCCGCTTCCATCTACAATAGTTGTGTTGTCTTTGTCGATTACAATTCGTGCAGCAGTTCCTAAAACTTCAATCCCACAACCTTCAAGTGTCATGCCCATCTCTTCAGCTACAACCGTACCACCTGTTAAAACTGCAATATCTTGAAGCATCGCTTTTCTTCGATCCCCAAAACCTGGTGCTTTTACTGCAGCAATATTTAAACTTCCTCGTAATCTGTTCACAACCAGTGTTGCTAAGGCTTCACCGTCTACGTCTTCTGCAATAATTAAAAGAGGTCGTCCGCTTTTGTTCACTTGCTCTAAAATAGGTAACATCTCTTTTAAGTTAGAGATTTTTTTGTCGCACAATAAAACAAATGGATGGTCTAATTCTGCGACCATTTTTTCAGGATTGGTTACAAAGTAAGGTGAAAGATATCCTCTGTCAAACTGCATTCCTTCCACAATAGCCAATTCATCTGAAATACCTTTGGCTTCTTCAACAGTAATTACCCCATCTTTTCCCACTTTATCCATGGCTTCTGCAATCATTTTTCCAACAGTACTGTCACTGTTGGCTGAAATCGTAGCAACTTGCTCAATTTCAGTTTTATTCGCAACCACTTTAGAGGCAAGTTTGAGTTCAGCTAAAATTGCTTCGCACGCTTTGTCCATTCCTCTTTTTAAAGAAATAGGATTCGCTCCCGCCGTAACATTTCGCAAACCTTCTTTAAAAATAGAGTGAGCTAAAACCGTTGCGGTTGTTGTTCCATCTCCGGCTTGATCAGCTGTTTTAGAAGCCACTTCTTTAACCAGTTGTGCCCCCATATTTTCTAAAGTATCTGATAATTCAATTTCACGTGCAACAGTAACACCATCTTTGGTAATAATTGGTGCTCCGTATGATTTTTGAATCAGAACATTTCTTCCTCTTGGTCCCATGGTTACTTTTACTGCATCTGCTAGCTTTTCAACACCTGCAAATAATCTGTTTCTTGCATTATCACTGAATATAATTTCTTTTGCCATTATTTTATTACTCCTAATACATCTTTAATTTCTAAAATTA
>JBAYZM010000081.1:0-9644 GCA_041672515.1 Arcobacteraceae bacterium | reverse complement strand
CCTGTCGGAAACGTAAGTCGCTGCCAGCTTTGAGTTTTTTACATACACAACGGGCTTTTATCCTATTTCAGTTCTTACACTGGGTTAGGGTAAGAGCCTTTTTTTTTGCTTTTTTTTAGTGACGTGTGACACAAGTGACGAGAGAGGGGTGACATGTTATTCTTGTTTATCATTACTTGTTACTTTTCACTACTCACTCGTTACATGTTACTCACCACTTTCTACTTATTTCTTATAATAGTTTTGCTATACTGACAATGAAAAATGCCACAAATTTAAAAAGGAAATAAATATGGAAACAAGTATCGTATTTGCTGTTGCAATAATATTTTTTGTTTTGATTATCATTGCAAAAGGTATAAAAATTGTTCCTCAATCGGATTTATATGTAATTGAGCGATTAGGAAAGTTTAATAAAGAACTTCATGGTGGATTTCATCTTATTATTCCTATAATTGATAATGTAAGAGCCATTCTTACTTCAAGAGAACAGTTGGTTGATATAAATAAACAATCGGTAATTACAAAAGATAATGTAAATATTTCAATCGATGGAATAGTATTTTGTAAAGTTGATGATGCGATGGAAGCTACTTATAATGTGGTTGATTTTAAAGATGCAATTGCAAATCTTGCCATGACAACATTAAGATCAGAAATTGGTGCAATGGTTTTAGATGACACTTTATCAAATAGAGAAACACTAAATGTAAAACTTCAAAATGAACTAGGAGCAGCTGCTGCTAACTGGGGAATAAAAGTAACAAGAGTAGAAATTGCAGATATTTCAGTGCCTCCTTCAATTGAAAAAGCTATGAACATGCAAATGGAAGCAGAAAGAGAAAAAAGAGCCATTCAAACAAGAGCAGAAGCTGATAAAGAAGCAGTTATTAGAAAAGCTGAGGGTTTTAAACAAGAAGAGATTTTAAAAGCAGAAGCAATTGAGCGAATGGCTGACGCAAAAAGATATGAACAAGAACAAACAGCAGCTGGACAACAAGAAGCCATGAGACTTATAAATATTTCAATGGTAGAAAATGAAAAAGCAGCAGAGTTTTTATTGGCAAAAGATAGAATTGCTGCATTTAGAGCATTGGCTGAAAGTGGTTCAACAGATAAAATGATTTTACCTTATGAAGTTTCTCAAATGGTTGGGGCAACTTCTGTTTTAGGTGATGCATTTTTTAAAGGTGTAAGTAATGCCAACTCAAATAATTCTTAGTGTAATTGACTCTTATATTTTACTTGCAATTGGTGTTGTTTTAATAGCTTTAGAAGCGGTTATTGTATCTTTTGTTCTTATTTGGTTTGGAATAGGGTTTGTTTTAACTGCATTATTGAGTTATTTTTTACCTTTTCATGATGGAATTTGGCAAATAGCAACCGCTTCGATAATCTCTTTGATTTTATTGTTGATGTTGAGAAAAAAAACTTTAGAATCTTTTTTGAAATCAAAAAAAGATGTTTCAGATAATTTTTTTGATGAAAAAGGAATAGGAGAAATCAGAAACTCAAAAGTCTTTTATAAAGCAACCTATTGGGATATTGATTCAAAACTTGATGAAAAAGAGTTTGTTGATGGTGAAAAAGTTGTGGTTTTAAAAACCCATAAAAATAAAGCTACAATTGAGAAAAAATAGTATTGAGATTCTAAAATTCTAAAAACTTAGGGCATGACTCTTAATTTAAACTTTTAACTTTTTCCCATCAACTATCAACACGTAACTATAAACTACTTTTAGATATAATCGCAGATATTTATAAAATTAAACACAAAAAAACGGGAAAATTATGTCAGAAAAATTATTACAAACACAGGCCGATACGATTCGATTTTTAGCAGCCGATATGGTTCAACGAGCTAACAGTGGACACCCAGGGGCTCCTATGGGATTGGCGGATATTGCAACAGTATTAAGTGCTCATCTAAATATTTCACCTAAAAATTCTAAATGGTTAAATCGTGATCGATTGGTTTTTAGTGGAGGTCATGCAACAGGATTGGTTTATTCATTGCTTCATTTATGGGGATTTGATGTCAGCATTGATGACATGAAAAACTTTCGACAAAGTGGTTCAAAAACACCAGGACATCCTGAATTTGGACATACCCATGGTGTTGAGATTACCACTGGACCTTTAGGGCAAGGAATTGCGAATGCAGTTGGATTTGCAATGGCAGCAAAATATGCTCAAAATCTTTTAGGTAAGAGTGTTATTAATCATAAAGTTTACTGTTTGTGTGGTGATGGCGATTTACAAGAAGGAATCTCTTACGAGGCTTGCTCAACAGCGGGTCATCAAAAATTGGATAATTTAATCCTTATTTATGACTCTAATAACATTACTATTGAGGGGAATACTTCACTTTCTTGGGATGAAGATGTGGTGAAACGATTCCAAGCGATGCATTTTGAAGTCATTGAAATCGATGGGCATAATTTTCAAGAGATTGAATATGCTATTTCGTTTGCAAAAAAAGCGTCTAAACCTGTTCTTATTAAAGCCAACACGGCTATTGGAAAAGGTGCTGCAACATTGGAAGGAAGTCACCATACGCATGGAGCACCTTTAGGTGATGATGAGATTAAAGCTTC
The DNA here is from genome assembly GCA_041672515.1 of Arcobacteraceae bacterium. GTDB lineage: Bacteria > Campylobacterota > Campylobacteria > Campylobacterales > Arcobacteraceae > Marinarcus. The sequence goes on along the minus strand of JBAYZM010000081.1, from coordinate 7,047 downwards.
AAAAATCAAAGCAGGATTTGACCCAGAAAAAAGTTTTGTAGTTGAAAGTGAAGTGAAAGCAGCTTTTGATAAAACTGTTCTAGGGCAAGAGTTAGAACTGGCTTGGAATAACAGTTTAAGTGATGAAAGTAAAATAAAAATCAAAGAGCTACAAAATCCTGATTTTGACGCAATTAATTATCCTGATTTTAGTGAAATAAAAAAAATCGCTACTCGGGATTCCAATCATAAAATCTTAAATGCCATTGCGCAAGGTATTCCAGGGTTTTTAGGTGGAAGTGCTGATTTAGCCCCTTCTAATAAAACAGAATTAATGGGTATGGGAGATTTCCCCCATGGTAAGAATATTCACTTTGGAATTAAAGAACACGCCATGGCAGCTATTTGTAATGCCATGAATTTGTACGGATTGTTCAGAGTATTTTCTGCAACTTTTTTTGTATTTTCAGATTATTTAAAACCAGCAGCACGAATTGCAGCTTTAGCAAGTATTCCTCAACATTTTATTTGGACGCATGATTCTATTGGAGTGGGTGAAGATGGACCTACCCATCAACCCATTGAGCATTTAACGCAGTTTCGAGCTTTACCGAATTTTTATGTGTTTAGACCTGCAGATGCTACTGAAAATGTAGATTGTTGGAAAATTGCTTTAAAACTGAATGCTCCAAGTGCATTTGTATGTTCACGACAAGGATTAGATACGCTTAAACCCACCAAAGATTTTGGTGATGTAAGCAATGGAGCGTATTTAATTAAAAAACGAGAGAATGCTACAGTAACTATTATGGCCAGTGGAAGTGAATTGATGTTGGCACTTAAAACAGGGTGTTTCTTAGAAGATGAAGGAATTTTAGCCAACATTGTTTCCGTACCGTGTTTTGATTTGTTTGTAGAACAAGATGAAGCGTATATCAATACCGTTATTGATAAAAATACAAAAGTCTTTGCCCTAGAAGCTGCTCGAGCTTTAGAGTATTATAAATTTGCCGATGTGGTTATTGGAATGGAGAGTTTTGGAGCAAGTGGACCAGCGGATGAATTGTTTGAAGCGTTTGGTTTTACTATTGAGGCTGTAAAACAGAAAATTAAAGACAATTTATAATAGCTTGAGAGGCAAGAATACGCTTGCCTCTATTTTTCTGTCTCTTTCTTCTTTGATGGCTGATATAACATGTGATGCCACAAAGAAAAGCCCACAAGAGCAGTTCCTGCTACAACATGCAGATTTTTCATAAATCTGTTTTTCATATAAAATGCTGTTGCTACTGTGATGCCCATTGAGGCAGTCATACCAATTTTAGCCAACTCTTTTTTGGTATCTAAATCAAGCAGATGAGTTTTTTCTTCTTTTTTTATCAAATTTTCGTTTTGCATTTTTACTCGTTTCGTAAGTTAAAGCCACACTTAAAAGTGCGGCTAATGGTAAAAAGAATGGCATGATTTTCCTTTTTAATAATAAATATCAAAATCATAGCATTACTATTATAAAATTAAACTTTATTTATACTGTTTAATCTTACACCTTTCATAGAATTAATTAATAACAAAATAGTTGTCCCATTGTGCAATACCGCTGTGGTAATGGGTGTAAATAAACCAAAGGTTGCGCCCAATAAAATAGCACTGTTAACACCTACGGTGGCATTAAAATTGCTGTTAATGAGTTTCATGGTTTTATTGGCCAACTCTTTGATTTGAACAATGCCTTCAATATCATCTTTAAGCAATCCAATATCCGCTGTGGCTTTGGCGATATCCGCTCCCTTACTCATGCTAATCCCTACATCGGCACTCATCAGTGCGGGTGCATCGTTAATTCCATCCCCTACAAAAGCAACTTTGGCACCATTTTGTTTTAGCTTTTGGATAATGTGTGCTTTATCGGTTGGTTTCATATTGGCATAAACTTCATCAATACCCAATTGGCTTGCTATTTCTTCGGCTTTACTTTGAACATCACCTGTGAGCATAACGGTTTTTTTAACCCCAAGTTTTTTTAGATTGTCAATCATTGCTTTGGCGTTATCTCTTAGTTTATCGTTCATAGCAATGGTTCCAAGAAGTTGTTTGTCATAGCCTACATACAAAATGGTTTTCCCACTTTTTAATGATAATTCAATCTCTTTTTCATAGTGTGAAAAATCAATTCCCTCATCTTCTTCCAAAAAGTGGCGACTTCCTATAATGACTTCTTTATTTTGTACAATCGTTTTAACCCCATGCGCCACAATAAAATCGACCTCTTCATGGTGCATATGCACAAAACCTTTCTCTTTGGCAGCTTTTACAACGGCTTGGGCAACGGGGTGAAAATAGTGCTCTTCTGCACTGGCAGTGAGATTTAAAATTAACTCTTCACTCCAATTCTTATCAAAGGAAGTAATACTGTCAACTTCAAGTTGTCCATAGGTTAAGGTTCCCGTTTTATCAAAAACAAATGTATCGGCAAGATGAAGGGCTTCAATCGCTTTAGCCCCTTTTATCATAATGCCATTTTTACCCGCTTTGGAAATAGAGGCTTTAAATGCAACGGGGGTTGCCAGTTTTAAGGCACACGAGTAATCGGCTTGTAAAACAGCGGCAACCGATTCAAAGTTGTTATTAATAAAATAGGAAACTCCTGAAAGTCCTAAGGTAATGGGTACGAGTTTATCTGCCAATTTGGTCGCTTTTAGCCCAATGGCTGATTTTTCATTTAATGAAGTGGCAATATAGTTTTTAATCCGTGCAGTTGCCGTATCTTCACCTACTTGTTCTGCCCAAATTTTTATGCGTCCTTCTTCTATAACCGTACCAGAAATAACTCGATCACCTCGGTGTTTTTTCACGGGGGCACTTTCTCCTGTCATAGAAACTTGATTGACACTGGCAGTTCCACTGATAATATGTCCATCAATAGCAATGGTATCTCCCGCACCAACAACAACAATATCTCCAATCTTTAATTCACTCGTACTGATGTACTCTTCAATAGCTTGACCTTTTATCATACGTTCAATCCAAGTATTTTCTACGTTTGGCTTCGCTAATTCTTTGATTAAGTCATCACTTTTGTGTACGGTGGTCTCTTCAATGTATTCTCCCAATTCTAACATGGCATTGGTACTATTAGCAGCTAAATAATCTTTTCTCATTAAACTGACTGCAACGGCTGTAGCTTCTAAGACTTTAGAGGTTAATCCATGTGTTAGTAACTCTTTAACGCCTTCAAACAATAAAGGTTTCGTTACAAGTGAAGTTAAAAAGAATTTAGCCGTATTATTTTGTAAAAAGGGCTCAATAGCTAAAGCGCTGCTGGCTCGTATGACACCATTGAGACTGGGTTTGTTTTCATTTTGAAGATGACAACTTGCACTGATAAAAGTTTCGCACACTTTATACGTATCCAGATTGAGTTGTTCAAGTGTTGTTTTTAATGCGTTCACATCCAAAGCTGTGGATTCAAAAATAATCGAGTTTAATTTTGGATTAATTCGTACATGCGTTACATTGTCAAGAGCTTCTAAATCTTTAATTAACACCGTAGTATTTAAACCACTTTTTAGTGCCGACCAATAAAATCGGACACGATAAGGTGTTTGGTGCAGAAGCTTTAACTCAATACTCATAGAAATTTATTTTTCTTCTACTTGTTGCAGTTCAGCTTTGGCATCTTCAAATCGTTCTTTCAACTCTTCAATGCCCGTTTGGAAAAGTTCACTTCCTTTTGCAATGGCTTTAAAAAGGTTCTTTTGGGCATTTTCATTGGTGAGTAAATATGCACCGGCAGCTCCAATTAACGCACCCAATAAAAACTTTTGAGTATCAAACTTTCCCAATAAGTCATTATTGGTTTCTGGTGTATTGTTGATATTTTGATTGTTAACATACGGATTGTTTTGTAATGATTTGTAATCCATTAGTCTTCCTTTGGTTCTAAATTTTGTTCTTCTTCAACATCGCAAGCGATTGTGTTTTTTTGTTCCCATTTTTCATTGAGTTTTTCAATGGCATACACACCAAACGCTCCCAAAGAGATAGCACTAAGCATTCCTAAGAAATTATTTTTCCCTAAATAATTGGTTGCAGCAATCGCACTTCCTGTGGCAATTCCCCCTTGCAAAGCCAGTTTAATACTGTTTTGAATGGCGTGTTGTTTACTGATTTCGGCTTTACTGTAAGCATTGTAATTAATCGCACTGGCAATGGCACCAGATGCTAAAGTTCCACTGATAATATGCCCATTGACGTTTCTGGGAGTTCCTGTATTAATTGAAATTTTATCCATCATTTGTTTTCTTCTTTATTGGAATGTGGGCAACAAGGTGCATCTGATTTCTTTGCCTCAATTCTTTCTTTAATTTCACTGGCAAACTCTTTGGATTGCTCCAGTTTGTTTTGGGCAAATTTTTGGGCTATTTTAGCATTGTCTTGAATTTTTTGTTTGATAGTATTTCTGTTTTTATAAGCAATAACGCCTATAACTCCCGTAGCTAATCCTGCAATAAATGGTAACATGGTAACTCCTTTTTTGATGTTTATTTCTCTTCTTCTTTTGTCTCTTCTTGATTATTTTTTTTCGTCATTTCATTCATGATGGCACCACCTAAAGCACCTAAAAGTGCTCCCCCAATAAAAGAGAGATTGGTAGAACTTAATAATTTCATAATTTCGTCTTGTGAAATGTTGCCCGAAGCCACTTTAGAAGCTAGGGCATTTAATTCATTTAATTGTTCATGGGCTTTATCCAAAATAGGTGGTTGATTTTGTGGTTGGTTTTGAGAATAACTGTTTTGAACCGCTTGTCGAAAAGCAACCAGATGATTGTTATAAGAAGCCGCTTGCAACTTAAATAATACATCTTGAATATCGGCATAATTGTTGGTATACCCTAATAAGTTGTCGTACATGGCAATGTTTTCAATTTCACTGGCAACGCCTAACTCACAACACTCTTGCAAGGTATTGGGAATTTGAATGGTTAAAGAATAATCATTTAAAGGTAATTCCACTTGATATTTTTCTAAAAGAGCCAACAAAGCAGCATAGTGTGTTTTTTCGGCTTCAATAATATTCACAAAAGGTTGAATGGCTCCAAAATGTTGGATGACTTTGGTATAAGTTTCATACGCAACGAGTTCATTGTAAATAGCAATCCGAAGAACTTGGTGAAGAATAGGCTCGTCAAAGGTTTCATCGACTCTAAACTTTTCTAAAACTGAGGCGTCAAAATTTTTTTCTACAGTTTGCATTTAAATAATTTCCTTTGATAGTCGATTTATAAGGCTTGCAATTTTTTCAAGATTTTCTTGATTGACCAAATCAATCCACAGTTGGTCTGGGAAAATATGAGAATCGTACTCGATGGTAATTGAACCCACTATTTTATTGACTTTAATGTGCTTAATCCCTTCAATTTTTTGACTTAAAGACTCCACATCATTGATAGAAATATTGCTTTGATTCAACTCTTTTATTTTAGGACTCACTCGCACACGAATCCGACCTTTAATGTGATGTACAATGGAAAAATACGCTGAGAGCTCAATAAGCTGTTGAGGGTGTATCAAATGTATTCCTTTTTGATATTATTTCGAGTTTATATAAGGTTTGACTGAATGTAAAATAAGAGTCATTATTTATTTTGACATTCTTTACAAATACCATATAAAATCATGTGGTGATTGGTTAGAACAAATCCTTTTTCTTGCGCAATCAACTCTTGAATTCGTTCTAACTCACTGTCATAAAATTCAATAACTTTACCACAATCATTGCACACCAAATGATCATGATGTGTTTTTAAATTAATCTCATATTTTTTGCTGCTTTCATTTTCTAAAGAGAGAGCTTTAATAATATTCATATGTTCTAAAAAGGAGAGTATACGATACACTGTCGCAATGCCGATGTTCAAATTAAACTCCTGTCTGAGTTTAGCCATTACTTCATCGGCCGTTAGATGATCTTTGCATTGGAAAAAGAGTTTTAAGACATATTCTCGTTGAATAGAGTTATTTAATTTTAAAGAAGCGAGAAGTTTGCGGAATTTAATTAAATACTCTTCGTAGGTAATGGTTAATTCGCTGTGTTGGGTTGAACTGTTTTTCATGGTACTAACTTATAAGTTGATTTAACAATTATTGCAAAACAATAATTAGTATCAAAATTATAATCAATGAAAACTTAAAATATAATTATAATAATCGTTATTACTATGAAGAGACTTTAGGAAGTTTTATGATAAAATTTGCGCCCATATGAATTTCATTATCAAGGCTAAATGTAGTATTTTCATTGTAAATTTCACCTTTAAAGTGTTTTGTGATAATTTCATTGGACATAAATAACCCAATACCTGTTCCTTGGGTTTGGTGTTTGGTCGTAAAGTATGGGTCAAATATTTTGCTGTTAATCTCTTCTTTTACTCCACCTGCATTGTCGTGAAACTCGATAATAACAAAATCTTTTTTCTCATACAGTTTAATATAGACAATCTTTTTCAAAACATTATTTTGTAAAAGAGCATCTTTGGCATTGTTAAATAAGTTTAAAAATACTTGCGAAAGTTCTGTTTTAAAGCCATAATACTCTATGGTTTCATCTAAAACAAATTCAATTTTGATGGTATTGATATTATAAAGTGCTTTGATAATGTTGTAACTGTTTTTAATCACGAGTGCTACGTTAAATTTATTTTTTTCTTTATCTTTTTTGAAAAAATCTCTAAAATCTTCAATGGTATCGGAGAGATATTTGGTGTTATTGACAATACCTTGGGTTAATTCTAAAAACTCTTCTTTGCTTAACATATCGTATTCGTATTTGATTTGTAAACCACTCGTAGCTGTGGAAATAGCACTCAAAGGTTGTCGCCATTGGTGCGCAATGTTTCCTAGCATTTCTCCCAGTGCAACGAGTTTACTTTGATTGGCTAAAAGCATATCTTTTTTTCGATTGCTTTCTATTTCAAATTTAATTTTTTCTTCGAGTTCTTCATTGTAGTGTTGCAAAATTTGATGGGTTTTTGCCTCTTCTTTTCGTTTTAAGTAAAAATAGAAAAAT
>JBAYZM010000080.1:0-9656 GCA_041672515.1 Arcobacteraceae bacterium | reverse complement strand
GAACGTTTATTTCTCTTTTCGGAAAAGAGTTGCAACTGTTTGAACATAAAAATATGCTGGGAGCATATTTTTATGTGAGTTTTGCGACTCAGAAAAGAGAAATAATAAGTGAGGGAACCCAAAGGGCTTTGAAGCCGTTGGTGGTTTTGCTTACTTTGTCCACACAAAGTAAGAGAAGCGGAAAGCTTTAGCTTTTCAAGAGAGGTATTCTTATTTTAGTTCCTTGAAAATCAAAAAAACCTATTCATAATTTCCAAAAACTCATCGGCATTTTTATAACCGATGATTTGCGCTTGTTTGATTTCTTGTTTATTTTCATCAAAAAAGATTAATGCCGGTGGTCCAAAGACTCCAAAGCGTTTTTGCAGGGCTTTATCTTCTTGGGTATTGTTTGTTACATCGGCTTTTAAAAGAGTGAATTTTTCTAAGGTTTTTATGACGCGTTCATCTTTAAACGTAATATTTTCCAACTCTTTACACGACACACACCACGAGGCATAAAAGTCGAGCATGACCGGTTTTGTAGAAGTTTTTATGGCGTTGTTTAACTCATCATTGTTTTTAATGTACGTCCAATTTAAGCTGTTTTCAAAAGCCACACCATTGGTTTTTTGGGTAAATTTTTCCAATGGATTTAAGACATTAGTAGCTCCACTGATGGCTCCTATAAAACAAACTGTTCCATAGATAAAAATAAGTGCCATAACTGTTTTAACGACTAAATGCGTGTATCTTTTTAAATAGATTGCCGTTCCAATCAAAAGAATTGCCCATAAATAAAGCGTATAGTTTGGAATAACGCGTTCGACCATCCAAATGGCAATGGCTAACATTAAAATTCCAAAAATTTCTGACACACTGGTCATCCAGCCACCTGGTTTTGGCATAAATTTACCTGCACCTGCACCAATGGCTAAAAGAGGAACACCCATTCCCAAACTCATGATAAAAAGTGCTAAACCACCTAAAAGGGCATCGCCTGTTTGTCCAATATACACCAAAGCTCCTGCTAAAGGGGGAGCGACACAAGGTCCAACGATGAGTGCCGATAAAAATCCCATCACCGCAATTCCTACTACTCCATGGCTTTTTTGTTCCGTCGTAGTTTTGTACACTTTGCTTTGAAGCCATTGAGGTGGCTCAATTCGGTAATAGCCAAACATAGAAAACGCTAAGGCAATAAAAATCAAAGCAAACACGACCAACACATACGGATTTTGTAAAATCACTTGTAAATTGGCTCCAAATAACCCTGCAATCACTCCTGCAATGGTATAAGCTAAACTCATGGCAAGTACATAAACCAATGAGAGTAAAAACCCTTTTTTGGCACTCATTTGAGTGTTATTACCCGCTTTTACAATAATAGATGACAAAATAGGAATCATGGGAAACACGCACGGCGTTAACGATAAAAGCAATCCAAAACCAAAAAAAGTCACCAATACAATGACAAAACTTTTATCTTTGAGTGTATTGGTTATGATATCGGTTTCATTTTCAGTAAGAGCCAAATTGGTTTGTTTGGCTGTTCCCACAACAAATTTTTCACTCATAGGCGCATAACAAAGCCCAGCTTTTGAACAACCTTGAAAGAAAAATTCTATTTCAAACTCCTTGCCATCAATCACGTTATAGATTTCTAAAAGAGCGATTTCGACTTTCACACTGGGATGTCCAAAATTTACGACAAAACCATCGTAGTGTTCAGGTGTAGGAATAAGTGCTTTAGAGGTTATATCTGTCTTTTGAGGGTGTGTTAGTACGACTTTGAGTTTATCGTTGTACAAATAAATATCTTTACCCAACGTAACTTCAAAAATAATTCTCTCTTGAGTTTGCGTAATGGTGGGTTTAAATGCCTCTTCGGGTTCTAAGAAATCATTATTAAAGGCAAAAAGATGCAAAAAACTTATCAACAATAACGCTATTTTTTTCATTAAAAAACCTTAGTAAAAGTATGGAATGCATTGTATTTAAAATAAGTTAATATAATATTAATAAAGAAGATTATTTGAGGTTATATGCCATAAAACAAGGCATATGCCTTCGTTTTATTTATTTGCTTTTGCTTCTAGCAATGCTTTTACAAGTTCATCTATATTGTCATAAGGAATATGAGCTTTCCACTCTACGTCTTCCCCATTTAAAGCAATTCCAATACTGACAACATCTGCAGTTCCTGTACCATAAGGTTCGCTCACATTTGAAATAGAAATAACCCCTTTTTTTGTTCCAGCTAATGGAATTTTTGTTAATTGTGTAATTTGTGACATCGTTAATCCTTATAAATTATTTGCTACTATTGTTCCGAAACTAACCTTTTGATTTGTTAAATCTTTTAACTTAACACTGTTTTTTTCCCAAACCATCACCACGGTTGAGCCCATTTTGAAATATCCCAAGCAATCGCCTTTTTTCACTTCTAAATTATCGTATTCTATGACATTAATTTGCGTAGCATCGGTATTGGTTTCAACTTTTGGTTCAAACGTAAAGACCATTTGCCCTACATTTAAAGCCCCTACAAAAATCATATAAAAAAGTTTGTTTTCAGGCGTAAGACACTCTAAAATCACCCGTTCATTTTCAATAAATAAATTGAGTTGTTTGTTTAAGTACTTAAAATTGACCGGATAAAGTTTGCCTGGAACATGAATGAGTTTGGTAATTTTACAATCAAAACTGGCATGAAATCGGTGATAATCTTTGGGTGATAAATAAAAGTTCATATATTCACCATTTTTAACTCGCTCAAAATTCTCACTGCTAATATGCGAAGTTAAAAGATTTTTAATATTGTATCGCATCCCTTTGATTTGTAACAGTTGTTCGTTGTCCAATTGCCCACACGCTGTTACAAAACTATCGGCACACGAAATAAAATTTTCATTGGAAGTATCAATTGTTCTTGGAAGTTTAAGTTCTCGTGTAAAAAGGGCGTTAAGTGATTTATACGAAGTTGGGTCTTCAAATTCGCTCATATCTAAGCCCAAAAGCTTCACATAGCTTTTATTGATAAAGTTCTGAAAAGATAAAGAGAACTCTTTTTTTGCAAATTTTCCAAATTGTTGTGAAATCAGATTTGTGATATGCATTGCATTCCTTAATGTAGTAAAATTCCATGGTATCTCAACAAATTCATTGGGATAAAACGCAAATTCTACCTAAAATTGTCTTAATTAAACTATTTTTAACACCAAAAAATGCCCCGCAATTAGTTGCTGCGTTGGGTTTGTTCTTTGGGAATAAACAGATACATTTTCCCAAACTCTTTCATTTTCCCAGCAATTTCACCTGCCTCATCGCCAAATCCCCAATAAAAATCGGCTCGAATTTTTCCTTTGATAGCCCCTCCGGTATCAGCTGCTACCATGAGTTGATTGATGCTTTGTTTGGTAATGGGGTTTTTTGTTTGAAGAAATACAGGAAAACCTAAAGGAATGTAGTTTCGATCAACTGCAATATTTCGTTGGGCAACTAAAGGCACGCCCAAACTTCCCGTGGCACTTTTAGACGATTCATGGAAAAAAACATAACTCTCATTGTGGTTTAACACGGCATCGGTTTTATCGGGATTGTCCTCAAACCATTTTTTCATGCCTTGCATCGATCCACCGTATCCTTTGAGTAATCCTTCTGCAATCATACGTTTTCCTACAGAATTGTACGTTCTTCCATTTTGGTCAGAAAAGCCAACATTAATTATTTCACCCGTGTCCAATTGAACTCGCCCAGAACCTTGAATGTGTAGGAAAAACAAATCGACTTTATCGTCGACATAACAAATCACCTCTTTGTGTTCATCTTCTTTCATGGTCGCACGACTGTCGTATGGTACAAGTTTATTCCCGACAACTTTCCCTCGAAGTCGGTATTTAGAAAGCTCCGGATACACCGAAGTTAAATCCACCGCCACCAAATCTTTGGGTTGTTTAAAAATGGGGTATTGATAAATTTCACTTTTGGTTCGGCTTCCTTGCAAAAGAGGTTCATAGTATCCCGTAATCAACCCTTCATCTTTATGGGTATCATCATAGAGTTTATGGGGTACAAAATTGTCTTTAAAAAAAGCTAAACCACTTTTGTATTCATTGGCTTTTTTACAACTCTCTTTTAGCAACGCATTGTTTTTCGATTTTTGACAACCTTGCTTAAACACTTCAAAGGCTTTTTCCAAATCATCGTTTTGAAAACCTTCAAGTTCATTCCAACTGGCTTTGGCTAAATTTCCTTGTGAAATCGTTTCAAATTTTTCATATTTTGGGGTACACCCAGTAATAATAAACAGTAAAATAAGATACACAAAATATTTGTAAAGTTGTTTATTCATTAAAATCCTTCATTAATTTTTTCGTCATTCTATCATTTTATCATTAACACAAAATTAGTAAACAATTTTATGAGTTATGCACTTCTGTTAAATCACATTTATTGCAGCTGTATTTAATCTCTATTTCGCCACCACAACAATTTTTCTTCAACACTTCGGCTTTTATAGGAGAGGTGTTAAACATGACTTTATTGGCTTCATCATAAAATTGGGTAGGCGTAGCACCACACGAAGGGCAAATGCCATTTTTGAGTTTTTTAAGTCGGTTATTTTTTTGGTTTAAATATAAAGGAACGGCAAAAATTGCCATAAGGAAAAGAAGCAGTAAAAAGATAAGTGTTTGCATGAAGCAGAGTAATTTACTCTACTTCAGCATCGATAACATCGTCATCGTCTTTTTTGGCTTTTTGGTTAGGTTGTGCTGGTTGTTCACCTTGTGCACCCTCTTTTTTGTACATAGCTTCTGCAAGTTTATGACTGACTTCAGTTAATTTTTTAACTTTTTCTTCAATTTGCTCTTTGCTTGCATTGTCATCTTTTAAGACCTCTTCAAGTGCAGCAGCTGCATCAATAATAGCTTGTTTTTCTTCTTCAGAAATCGCACTTTCGTGTTCTTCTAAGGTTTTTTTAGTTGAGTGTAAAAGGGCATCGGCTTGGTTTCTTACTTCAATCACTGCTTTTTTCTTCGCATCGGTTTCTTTGTTGGCTTCAGCTTCTTGAATCATTTTTTCAATTTCATCGTCACTTAACCCAGAACTTCCAGAAATTGTAATTTTATTCTCTTTACCCGTTCCTTTATCTTTAGCACTTACGTTTAAAACCCCATTGGCATCAATATCAAAGGTCACTTCAATTTGAGGAACCCCTCTAGGAGCTGCTGGAATATCTGAAAGTTCAAACATACCCAATGATTTGTTGTCTCGTGCAAACTCTCGCTCACCTTGTGCAACATGGATAGAAACCGCTGGTTGATTATCTTCAGCTGTACTAAATGTTTGCGATTTTTTAACAGGAATAGTTGTTCCTTTGTCGATTAACTTGGTCAATACTCCACCTAACGTCTCAATTCCTAAGCTTAAAGGTGTAACGTCTAGTAATAAAACGTCTTTAACATCCCCTTTTAAAACTCCCGCTTGAACAGCAGCACCAGCAGCTACTACTTCATCTGGGTTAACCCCTTTGTTTAAATCTTTTCCAAAGAAATCTCTAACAACTTTGTTGGCTTTTGGTAATCGTGTACTTCCCCCAACCATGATAATTTCTTGGATTTCATCTTTGCTTAATCCTGCATCTTTTAATGCAATTTTGATATGGTCTAAAGTTTCGTTGATTAAATCTTCAGTCATAGACTCAAATTTTGCTCTTGTTAATGATTTAACTAAGTGAACAGGACCTGCACTTCCCATAGAGATAAATGGTAAGTTGATTTCTGTTGATTCAGCTGATGATAACTCTTTTTTAGCATTTTCAGCAGCATCTTTTAATCTTTGCAATGCCATTTTGTCATTTTTAACATCAAATCCATTTTCATCTTTGAACTCTTTTGCTAACCAATCAATAATTCTGTTATCGAAGTCATCTCCACCTAAGAAGGCATTTCCATCGGTACTTAAAACTTCAAAAGTTCCATCACCAATTTCTAAAACAGTAACGTCAAATGTTCCTCCACCTAAATCGTAAACAAGAACTTTTTCTTCACCTTTTTTATCTAAACCATACGCCAATGATGCAGCTGTTGGCTCATTGATGATTCTTAAAACATTAAGACCTGCAATCGTTCCTGCTTCTTGTGTTGCTTTTCTTTGTGCATCATTGAAGTATGCAGGTACTGTAATAACAGCATCGGTTACTGCTTGTCCTAAATACTCTTCCGCATCTGTTTTTAGTTTTCCTAAAATTTTTGCAGAAATTTCTTGAGGTGTATATACTTTTCCACCGATTTCAACCGCAGCTGCACCGTTTCGGTTGACAATTTTATACCCAACTTTGTGTTGTGCTTCTTGCGCATTTTTTTCGTCCATCATTAAACCCATGATTCGTTTAATCGAATAAATCGTTTTTTCAGGGTTTGTAATGGCTTGTCGTTTAGCAGGATCTCCTACTAAAACTTCACCTTTATCTGTAAATGCCACAATAGAAGGCGTTGTATTTTTTCCCTCTTTATTAGGAATAATTTTCGCTTCTCCACCTTCGTACACTGCCATACAAGAGTTTGTTGTTCCTAAATCTATACCAATAACTTTACTCATTTTTTTATCCTTATTATGTTTTTGTTTTTTATCAAATTTTTAATTCATTCCTAGTTTAATGACATCACGGTCAGTGGTGACTAGCACCAAGTAAAAGGTAAGAAGAAAGTAGTGAAAAGTAAGAAAAAAACTTCCTCTTACCACTCACTATTTACTATTCACCTCTGGCTCTATTTGTAAAAAATCCTATTTTTTACAAATAGAAACCATCGCTGGTCGTAACAATCTTTCTTTGTACTTGTACCCTTTTTGAAGCTCTTGAACCACTTGCCCATCTTCATGTTCAGCACTGTCCACTTGCATAACAGCATCGTGGAAATTGGGATCAAACTCACCATTGGTTTCAACAGTACTGATATCGTGTTTTTCAAACACGGTATTAAAGTTTTTAAGAGTTAACTCAATTCCCTCTTTTAATTTCCCGAGCAACTCTTCCGCACCCAATTCCAATTGTGCCGATTTTAGTGCCATTTGTAAAGAATCAATTGGGGGCAATAAATCCCGTGCAAACTTCTCGCTGGCATAATCAATGGCTTGATACTTCTCTTTTTCAAGTCGTTTTTTAACATTTTCAAAATCGGCATGTACCCGTAAATATTTATCTTCACTTTGTTGTAATTGCTCTTTGAGTTGGGCTATTTGCTCCTCTTGTGTTGGCTCTTTTGCCTCTTCACACACTTCTTTTTCACACTCTTGTGTGGCTGTTTCTTCAACCACTTCTTGCTCTAATTGTTCATTTTTATTTTCGCTCAAAATATTCTCCTAAAATTTATACTATTGTAATTTGATTGTAAAAATATTCGTAGTCTTTGCTTAATTCACCGACTACGAACAGTTTTGATTCATTGCCTTGGATAATACAATTGTGGCAAATGCCTATGTATTCAGCAGGAAATAACTCCTCAAAATACAAACCTTCGTTGCATTTCTCAACGATTTTTCCACTTAAAAAAAGATTGATAGAGGAATCGTCGAAATTATAATTCAAACTTAAACTCAAAAACTCTTTAATATTGTATATGTGAAAATCTCTGCTTTGTAAAAAGGCATTGACTTTGTCATATATCTCAAATGCTCCGACTTGTTTTGAAATGTTCATAATATGTACGATTTCAAACCCAATCATTTCACTTAAAAATCGGCACAACGCATCGGAATATTTTACAACGATGGGAAACGTTGAAAACTCCAATATCATGTAGGTTTTCTCAACTTCTATAATCTTTTGCAAAACATCGGTCGTCTCTTTTTTCACAAAAACGCTCACGCCAATTTTTTGTGCTAAATTCTCGACAGCTTTCATGTCAACTAAGTTAAGTCGATACGTTAACTTACTTTGCCAATATTGTTTAAGTGCTTCAGTCGTTGGTGTTCTTCCACTGCTGACGTGCTCTTGTGCTAAAAAACCTTCATCGCCGAGTTTTTTAAAATAACCTCGAATGGTTGCCGGTGAATAGGTAATATCGTACATCGATTTTAATTGACTTGACCCAATAGGTTCAAGATGTTCAATGTACGCTTTAATAATTGATTCTAATAAAAACTTTTTTTTATTAAGCATTTTTGACCACTTTGGTTTAATTTAGCACTTAAACTATTAAACTGCTAAATAATTATAGCAAATTGAGTCGTAGTTTGTCAAGTACTTTTTAGCAACTCAGTATGAAAAGTGCTAAATTGATTTAAATCATAGTAAAAAAGTTGCATTTGATTTATCATTGTACATGAAAAAATTTCTGGAACAATTTAAAAAAACCAATACTGAAAAACTCGATGTTTCCAACCTACTTTGGTCATGGATAGGCTCATTTCTAGGCATTTTAACCATTTCATTTATCCATTATGATGTCCTTAAAGGTACGGATTTAAGTTTAGTCATTGGCTCGTTTGGAGCAAGTGCGGTTTTAATTTATGGCGCCATTCACTCACCCTTAGCACAACCAAGAAACCTAATAGGCGGACACATTTTAAGTGCCATTGTGGGTGTGGCATCTTTTAAACTTTTTGGCGAAACCATCTGGTTTTGTTCGGCATTTGCAGTGGCTACTTCTATTTTAGTCATGCAATTAACGCTTACTCTTCACCCACCAGGAGGAGCCACCGCCCTTATTGCCGTTATAGGAAGCGAAGAAATCCACCACTTAGGCTTTTTATATGTTCTAGTTCCCGTGGCAAGTGGAGCATTTATTTTGTTTGTCATCGCCATTTTTGTCAATAACATTCCCAATAACAGACACTATCCCAATGACCGAAAAGAGATTTGGTTTTTTAGGAATTTTTTTAGGAAAGAATAAAATACATTGTAATAAAAAGATGACAAAATGTAATATTTTTTAAAAGTAATCAAAAAAATTGCTACGATACTTCTATTAATACTAGGAGTTAAAAATGAATATTACCAGCAATTTATATATTGATGAAAAAATATTTATCATCAGAGGTATGCAAGTCATGCTTGACAGAGACTTAGCAGAACTTTATGCCGTTGAAACAAAACGTCTTAATGAACAAGTAAAAAGAAACGCTGAGCGATTTCCAAATGACTTTATGTTTCAATTAACCAACAAAGAAATAGAAAATTTGCGGTCGCAAAATGCGACCACAAATTTTAATATGATAAGAAGTAACCCCTATGTCTTTACAGAACAAGGGGTTTATATGTTGGCAACCGTTTTAAAAAGTAAAATTGCAGTAGAAGTTAATATATCTATCATGCGCACCTTTACAAAATTAAAAAATCTCTCGGTGCCCTATTTTGACATTATTAAAAGATTGGAAGCTTTAGAAACCGACAATAAACAAACCCAAGAACTTTTAAATAAAGTCGTACAAGTAGTTTCCAGTATGCAAACACTTCAAGATGAAGCAAAAGAAGAGACTAAAAAAATGGGGTTTATTTGTGAATAATTATATTTTCTCCCTCTTGAAAAGCTAAAGCTTTCCGCTTCTCTTACTTTGTGTGGACTAAAGTAAGCAAAACCACCAACGGCTGCGAAGCCCTTTGGGTTCCTTCGCTTATTGGTTTATCTTTTCTGAGTCGCAAAACTCACATAGAAATATGCTCCCAGCATATT
>JBAYZM010000079.1:0-9740 GCA_041672515.1 Arcobacteraceae bacterium | reverse complement strand
GAATTTTGGTTTAGGGATAGTTTGAGAGTGATTTCTGTAATAACAGCCAGCGTTCCTTCACTGGCAATTAAAATACCAGCAACATTGTATCCCGCTACATCTTTAATGGTTTTTTTACCCGCTTTTATAATTTCACCGTTGGGTAAAACTGCCCGAAGGGCTACGACATAATCTTTGGTAATACCATATTTAGCGGCTCTCATTCCCCCTGCATTTTCGCTGACGTTGCCACCGAGTGTAGAGTACTGTTCACTGGCAGGATCGGGAGGATAAAAAAGTCCCACTTCTTCAACGGCTTTTTGGAACTCCATATTAATCAGTCCGGGTTGAACAATACCCAACATATTTTGCATATCAATTTCTAAAAGTTTATTCATGTGTCGTTCTAAACTTAATACTATGCCACCATTTGCAGGTAACGCTCCTCCTGTAAACCCAGAACCAGCTCCTCTTGGCACTACAATAATATGATGTTCATTGCAATATTTTAAAACCAAAGAGACGTCTTGTTCATCTTTGGGGAAAATCACGGCATCGGGTTCAAATCGACTTTTGGTTGCATCATAACAATAAGCAATTAAATGGGCTTTATCACTTTTAACATTTTCTTTGCCTACAATTTGTACAAAGGCATCAAGATGTTTGGCTTCAATCATTATTTTAATCCTAATAAATTCTCATAATAGGCATTGTAATTAACTTGTTCTGTTTTTTCTTCTTTTTCTAATGCGACATCTTCTGTTAAATACTCTTCTTCGGTTTTTTCATTAATTGAAGCGAAGTTTTTAATGATTTCTACATATTTTGCAAAGTCAATGTCCCAAAATGCTTTATCGATTTCAGCCACTCGTGTATAAAATGGCAATTGTTCTTGCGCATTTGAATACATAATATCGTAGGCATAAAGTACGTTAAATGTTTTAGCATCAATAACGTGTACTTTATTGTTTACCACAAAAAAGATGGTTCCGATATTTTGAAATTTCGCAAAACCAACAAAAGTCTCTTTTGACGGCAATGGCTCATTTTCAAGTTTTAAGTGAGTTGCAAAAATATCTGAATGCAAAAACTTATGTTTTTTGAATTTTTCAGTGACCACAGAAAAGCTTTGTGAGGTTGGTGCAATCAGCAGTGAAGCATCGTATAAATAGTTTAAAATTAACGTATCACCGTCTTGTGCTGTTCGCGAAGTTTGTGGAATAGCTGGTTGTTTTAAATCATCAAATTTGTTTAATGAAATTACCGAATAGGCATTATTGGTTTCAATAACATGTGCATTGGCGACGATGACTGAACGATTGTTCGGATACGTGTGCGTTACAATACCACTTTGCCCAATTTTTAAATTAGGAATGTCAATACGAGCCGTTTCTTCCGTGACACTGTTTATTTTGGTGTAAGTGGTCTCAAAAGATGGAATTCGTATCTCTTTTTTAAGATTGACATATTTGCTCTCTGCGGGTTTTACATCGGTTAAAACATAGGTATAGTCAAAACCATTGGCGGCATTTTTGATTTGAATGTCTTTGATTCTCCAACCTTGTTCTTGCATGGTATTTAAAGAGTTTTTAGCATTACACTCTCCACCATCTAAAAGAGCATTTTGAATCGTTGCTGGAGATGACCAATTCTTTTTATAACACGTGGTTTCTTTTGCATTTAGCCCTAATGTCAGTAATACAAAGGCGCATAACAGTAATAATTTTGTCTTCATTTTGTTCCTTAATTTGCTTGTAATTGTTGTAATTTTGTTTTAACTTCATCGACGTGGAGAACTTCAATGGTTTGCCCATTGACTTTTTTCTTTTTTCGTACACTAACTTTATTCCAAACGGCTGCGATTTCACCTTTTGGATTAATAATAAAAGTTGTTCGCACAACGCCCATAGACTCTCTGCCCATAAACTTTTTGAGTTGCCAAACCTTGTAGTCCTCACATGTTTTCTTCTCTTCATCGGCTAAAAGCGTAATACTTAAATTTTGTTTTTCAATAAAATTTCTGTGTTTTGCAGGAGAATCCGGACTGACTCCTAAAATAATCGCATCACATTCATCAAATTGTGGTAAAGCTTCCGTAAAATCACACGCTTGGGTTGTACAACCTGGCGTGTTGTCTTTGGGATAAAAATATAAAACGATCCATTTTCCTGCGATATCTCTTAAGCAAATTTCAACTTCATCTTGGTTGGGAAGGCAAAATTCAGGGGCTTTTGTTCCTACTTTTAACATCTTTTTCCTTTATTTTATAGCTATAAACGTGGCAAAATTGACCCACTTGAAGATAACTTCACAGTGTGAAAAACCTGCATCTTTTATCATTTGCAGATTTTCTTCTTGCGTGTAGGGTATGAGTACATTTTCTAAAGCTTCTCTTTTTTGAGAAATTTCAAACTCTGAATACCCTTGTGTTTTTTTAAATTTATAATATTCATCAATACAGTGTTTGTTTAATACTTTATGCGATGAAATCACCTTTTCACTGAAAATAAACACACCGTTTTCATTGAGTGCATCGTAAATCTTTTTAACCAATTTTTCTCTTAAAAGTGGTCGAATAAATTGCAAGGTGTAGTTTGAAATAATCAACTTTGCATCGAATAAATCAACCGTGTGAATATCGCCATTGTGTAAATGAATATCAACACCAAACGCACTGCATTTGTTTTTTGCTCGATTGAGCATGGCTTGAGAATTATCAATACCAATGAGTTCAAGCTTTTTTGTGCAATGTTTTGACAGCTCAATGAGTGTTGAAGCGGTTGAACAGCCTAAATCGTAAACTTTGTCATTTTCTTCTAAAAAATTTAAGGCAAAATCAATGGTCAGTTCTTGCATTTGTTTATAATACGGAACCGAACGATTTAACATATCATCAAATACGGAAGCGACCTCTTCATCAAATTCAAATTGCTTTGTGATGGACTTTTCAAACAGTTTATCTATCATGTTACTATTGTACCTAATTGTTCGTTATATTAAAATAATTTTCAACCAAAAGTATATCCAAATCAATTTGTTTTTTAAGTGCTTCAAAGGAATCAAATTTTTGATTGCCTCGAATCTTTTTAAAAAACTTAATTTCGACATCTTTTTTATGTTCTTGAATCGTTTGATTTAAAATATGCGTTTCAACGGCATAACTTCCATCGGTTGATACCCGATGTCCTAAAAAGGTGATAGAAAAATAGCTGTTGCCATCAAGCAGTGTTTTGGTCGCATAGACTCCTTCATTGGGCAGAAGATAGTTTTCTACTTTTAAATTAATCGTAGGAACGAACTCCTTACTACCTAAGCCTTGCCCTTTGATTTGGTAGCCTTTAATCTTATATTTTCGTCCTAAAAGAGTGTTTGCTGTATTAATATCACCCCCGGTAATAAACTCTCGAATCACTCTTGAATGCACAGCAATGTCGTTGATACTAACTTCATTGATGACAACGACTTCTCCACTAAAAAGTGATTTTAAATCGTTGATTGAATACTTTCTGTTTTCACCAAAACAAAAGTCAAATCCTACGACGATTTTACGAATATGGGGAAACTCTTCTTTGAGTAAGGCAATAAAAGTTTGCGCATCAAAATGTTTGATGCTTTGTAAATCATAATAGTAAACAGGAAAAGAGCTAAACTCTTCTCGTGCAGTTTTAGGTGTTAAGTTAGCATAGCCTGTTTCAATAACAACAATGGCACCATTTTTGGTTAAGTTAGAAAAAAGTGTTTGATGTGCCATGTGCATTCCATCAAATCCTCCAATGGCAATGGAGGTAATTGTTTTTTTATCAATCATTTCATATCCTAACTGTTTTTTTAAAGTAGAAAAGTTCTTCTTGATTGCCCTCTTTGCCTTGCAGTTTACTGATACTGCTTTTAAGAAGGCTCCAATGTAAAAGTTGTGTCGCATCAAGAAATTGCAATCGGGCAAGTTCAATGGCTTTTGGGTCTTGAACAACCCCTCTTTTATCTCTTTTTACGGTGTTTCCTACTTCAAATTGAGGTTTGAATAATATAATAATTTCGCTTGAAGAAAGCTCATCTATGGCGTTTAAAATATTATGTAAACTTATAAAAGAAACATCGCACGTGACCACTTCAAAGGGTTTATTGGGTTTAAAATTGCGAATATCGCATTGTTCAAAAAACTCAATTTTGGGATGATTTTTTAAAAGAGGGTGCAGTTGATTGCTTCCCACATCCACACACGTGATTTTTTGAACGTTGTTTTCTAAAAGAATTTGAGTAAATCCACCCGTGCTTGAGCCAATATCGAGGGCTTCTTTGTTTTCTAAATTAAGCGTTAGTTCTTCTAAAAAATATTTGAGTTTATAAGCCGCTCTTGAGACATAAAAATCCTCTTCAAGAAGTTCTATGATGTAGTTGTTTTCGACATTAAAAGAGGGTTTTGATATAATGGCACCATTGCATTTGACTTTGTTGGATTTTATTAATTCATTGGCTTTATTTCGGCTTTGAATATTGAAATTTGTCGTTAAGTATAAATCTAATCTCATGGGGGAATTATAGTTGAAGTTTGTTCAAAAAGAGTTTAGCCATATTTACGAAGAAAAGAAATCAAAATTTATCGCCTATTTAATGCCTTTTGAAATGTTTGATGCAATAATGAAAAGAGTCAAAGCCGAACATCCCAAAGCCAGACATTTTGTCTATGCCTACCGATACTTAAATGAATTTGAACAAATTGTTGAAAATAGCAGTGACGATGGAGAACCCAAAGGTACGAGTGGAAAACCTTGTTTGAGTGTTTTAGCAGGACAAGAAATTATTAACTCAGCTGTCATTGTGGTGCGATATTTTGGTGGAGTTAAACTGGGAACAGGTGGATTGGTTCGAGCTTATGGCGATAGCGTTAATGAAGTCCTACAAATCAGTGAATTTAAAGAGTATCAAAAGCTTATACTGAAAACTTTAGAGTGCCAATACGGCGAACTTTCCCAAGTAGAATATCTTTTACATCAAGACAATATCGCAGTAAAATCAAAAGATTTTTCTACAACGGTATGCTTACACATAGAATTAACTTCTGAACAATTGGCTAACTTAGAATCCAATCTTTCAAGAAATATAAAAATATCATAATTTTTTGATACATTTTTATTTAAAATAAAGCTATATTTATTAGAATAATAAACACATAAGAATAAGGATAAAATTATGGAAATAACCAATAATCAAGTTTCATCATACGGTTACAACACAAATGCTATTTCCTCGACTCAAACTAATCGTCAAAATACAACGGCATCTTTTGACAATTATCTTGAAGAGCACAAAGTCTTTGAGAATACAAAGTTACTCACTTCTGACATACTCTCTTTTATAGATAAAAATGATGGTTTTTCATCTGTATTGCCAGAGAATGAAAAATTATTTAGAGAAGTTCTTGCTGATGATAAGATTTATATGCAAGAAGTAAAACATTTTACGTATGATCAAGCAAAAGAATTTAATGAATTTTTGAGAAAATCCATGACTCTTGATATGACTACTTACATCCCTGTATATCAATATGAAGAGGATGCTGACCCTAGGATACTTTTGGGAGCATCAACAATATCATATGATGAAGATTTTAATAAAGCTTTTTTTGAAACACTTAAAAATATGAATAATACAAAAGAAAGCCATGATTTATATAATGCTGTATCAGACAGTTTAGGTTATAACAATAGATATTTATTTGTTCCTGAACCCAAAGAAGAGTACTTTGAACAACGGACTGCTATGGAGATAGAAAAATATAAAGATTATGAAAATCCTGAAGAGTATATTACGGATTATACAAAATGGGAAATAAAAGATTATGGTGCTTTTATACAAGAAATGTTAACTGATTATAAAAAATATTCTCAACTTCCATTTAATTCTTTAGAAAAATCTGTGCAATACAAAAATATTTTCAAAAACTTATTGGATTTAGAGAAAAACTATAATGCCATAAAGAAATAGGATAAATTTATTTAAAAAAAGATATTTTGTCGTTTTTTTGTGATAAACTTTTCAAATGAAAAATTGCTTAAAAACTTTACTACTTTTTTTATTTACTTTAGAGTTGTTTGCACAAAGTGAACTCTCAACAGTAAACTTTAGTGATTTGTCGGTTAATAAACTCATTGAAATATCTTCTAAAGTATTGAATAAAAATATTGTATCAACAGAACCCATTGAAGGAAAAGTTGATTTTGTCTCACATGCTCCTATTAATCAAGCGCAACTTTTGGAAGTACTTATGACGGTTTTAAATGCCAAAGGGTATACCGTAGAAGACAATGGAACTCTTTTAAAAATTAAAAAAATGGACGATGTGTCAGAAGTCAGCCAAAAAGAGGAACAATTTCTTGAAATTATGATCTTGAAAAATGCCGAAGCTAAAAGTGTATTGCCCATTATTCAAGAGATATTTAATCATAAGAGTTATGCAAAAAATCAACCCAAACCACTTATTTCACAAGATGCGGAAACCAATGCGATTATTGTGTATGCTTCTAAAAAAGATACGCAACATATTGAAAAACTCATCGAAAATTTAGACAAACACCGATTGCAAGTCTATGTTGAGGCGAAGATTATTGAGTTGAGTGAAAATAAAACTAAGAATTTAGGGATAAAATATGGTTTAAGTGCGGCCAGTGCCACCAGCAGTAATATTTTTACGTTAGGTGCCAATTTGGGCGGAGTGGTTAATGCGTTAGATGCTTCAACCAGTGCTTTATTTACTATTCCTACTCAAACTCTTACTTCTGCAGTTGCATTGGGGGCAACTTTGAATATTTTAAAAACCAATCAAGCCATTGATATTGTCTCTGAACCTTCTGTTTTGTGTGTAAATAACAAAGAATCTTCGATTTATGTAGGGGAAACCAAATCGTTTCAAACGGGATTGAGTGTCACTGATGGGGGAAAAACCAACACTACGTTTCAAAGAGAAGATATTGGACTGACTTTAAAAGTAAAACCTCGAATTTCAAGTGATAATAAAGTGATTTTAGAAATTGAAACCATTTTAGAAGATGCCAAAGAGTTGCAACTCAATCAAACCAATCCCGATACGACTAAAAAAGAGGTGAAAACAACGGCCATTGTTAACAACGGCGAGAGTGTGATTTTAGGAGGATTAATTAAAAGTAAAAACGATGTTTTGAATACAAAAACACCATTTTTAGGAGATATCCCACTTTTAGGAGAGCTTTTTAAACATACCAAAGATGTGCAAGATAAAGTCAATTTAGTGGTTATTATGACGCCGTATATTATTCCTCAATCCAAAGATTTAACGTTTATTAGAGAACAACTCTTTCAATTAAAAAATTTGGAAGAGCAGTATACAACACGCTTAGAAGAGCGTTTGACAAATAATATTAAAAAAAATAGTACGACACAAGAGAGTCCCAAAGATATTCCATCGCATGATGAAATTTTAAAGGGAAGGTACTAATGATTGATTTTAGTGATTAAATAATCGTAAATATGAAGCGATGAAATGACTTTTGAAATGTTTTCTTCTTGAGTATTCAGTACTTTGTTACAATCACTGCAGACAATAGCAATATTTTCACAACGATAACTTCCCCCATTTTCAACATTTTTTAACAAATAGGTCATAGAATTAGCCATTTGCATTTTTTGCCCACAACGTGCACAACAACCTCCATAACTTTTGAAGCTAAGTTCTTTTCGTTTTAAAAAATCTTTGGGTACTTTTCCTTTGAGAGGAACAGACATCTCTTCATAGCCATTCCAAAGTTGCTCTTTAGTGATATGAAACATGGGCTTCATATCTATTTTTTGCGTGGCAAATTGCACAACAATATCTTCAACAATAAGTAAATCTTCGGCAAGCAGTTGGTTTTTTGTTTTTATTTTTTCAATTTTTTCATAATCAATGAGAATATTGGGATAGGTATTTTTAATGTAAATTTTAATCTCTTTAATTAAAAAATCCAGATTTACCGAAGGATGAAAAGTGTGTGTTGTGTTTTTATTTTTTAGAAAAAAAGCTACTACTCCTAAAAGCAAAAGAATGGCGAATAGAAATAGGCTGTTGGGTAATGTAAACATTAAATAATTTTCGGATTAACCGCATGTTGAGTTAATGTTTTTTTGACTTCGTCATGAAATCCGCAAGCCAATAAGTTCAGTTCACTGCTGTGAAGTACGGGTAAAAGAACTTCCCGTCCTGAAACTCTTTCTAACTCTTTTCGATGAGCGTCCAGTAAATAAAAGGTTTGCATGTTATCTACAATCAACAAATCGGCATTGTTATCAAACGCATCCAACATCATTTGTGCTACTAAATTGTAGGTTAAATAAGGATTGACGTGAAAGGTATTCATGGCTAAATCGTCTTTTAGGCTTGGCAGTTGAATTTGTTTTGCTTCTAAATTATCCATAAGCATTTGGGTTTTTTCACACCCTTTTAAACCCGTATAATACGCAATATTAAAATCTTTAAAGGTGTGTTGAATGGTTGCTTTGTGCCACTGTTTATTTACATTAAGCGCTTTTGCATTGCTTGGTTTAAAGTTTTGTTCCTCAAGAGATTGGGCTATGTTCAGTGAATCAAGTAGGTGTTGTATTGTATTTTCAACCGAAGTATCAAAGTTGTAAATTTTGTTGCTTAAATTGGTGTGAAAATGAATTCCCTCTTTTTCATCCAATAATACCGCGTGGATTTTTTCTTTGTTTGCACCTTTTTGAAGTAACTGTGCGGCTAAAAGAATCAGTGCATCTCCAATATAGTTTTTGTTGAACTTTAAAGTGTTAGAAGCATAATAATAGAGTCTATAACTTTCATACACTTTTTTCTCTTCTTCTGAAATAACCTCTTCTAAAAGTGAGAGTTTTTCATAAAAAACGTCATCGTTGATGAGTAAATCTTTGAAAGCTCGCGCCGTACTTAAGGGTTCAATTTGTAAATCGCTCCCAAAATCTTGTTTGATTTGCTCTAAAGTTAAATCAAGCGTAGTATATAAGCCATTGACTACCACTCCAAAATTCTTATTTTTTTCAAAACCAAAAGGTGATTCTTTATGAATAGTTTCTAAAATATCCAACAAATTTTTTTCGTTTTTTGTTTTTATACAGTGTTTTGTATAGTAGGGTAAGTAGTCCGATTTTGCGTCAAATTTGTACAGTGATATTTCTAGTTTCATAATTTACAGTCACCTTGTTGTATTATTTTTTTCAATTTTATTAAAATTTTACTTAAATGTTACTCATCGCAACGAGCAACGTTTGCCCCAATAGCGAGTAATTTTTCTTCGAGTTTTTCGTATCCACGGTCTAAGTGGTAAATTCTGTGAATGTTGGTTTCCCCATTGGCGACTAAACCAGCCAGAACCAATGCTGAACTGGCTCGTAAATCCGTAGCCATCACATCTGTTCCTGTCAATGCATTTGGTGTTCCAGTAATCGTTGCGGTATGACCTTTTAACGTAATGTCAGCCCCCATTCTAAGCAGTTCATTCACGTGCATGTATCGATTTTCAAAAAGATTTTCATCGACAATACTCACCCCATGCGCTTGGGTTGCCAGTGCCATAAATTGAGCTTGCATATCGGTTGGAAAACCTGGGTATTCGGTGGTGGTCAGTTTAAAGGCTTTGATTTTTTTTGCCGGTAAAAGAGTAATCGTATGAGCATCTTTTTCAATGCTAAATCCCATCTCTTCGAGTTTGCATAATACGGCATCTAAATGCATTGAAATAACATTGGTAATGGTTATT
>JBAYZM010000078.1:0-9782 GCA_041672515.1 Arcobacteraceae bacterium | reverse complement strand
ACCAGTTATTAATGGTTGCAATTGCACATCACAGATTTGAATATATTCATCCTTTTGACAATGGAAACGGAAGAATGGGAAGATTATTGAATTATGTTTTTTTAATAAAATTAGGATTTCAAGTAAAAAATGGAAGAATAGTCAATCCCTCATCGGTATTTTATGCTAACAGAGATAAATACTATGATATGTTATCTTGTGCAGACACATTAAATGATGAGGATATTTTATCTTGGTGTGAATATTTTCTGCGTGGTTTAAAAAATGAAATTGAGAAAATTGATTCATTACTTAATCAAGAGTATGTTAAAAATCGTCTTTTACGACCTACGATTAAATTGGCATTAGAAAATCAACATATTACAAAACAAGAGTATAAAATATTGGAATATCTTATTTTTAATGAATCAATGTCAATGAAAGCAGAAGAACTTAGCTTTTTAGGGATAAAAGATTCAAAAGAAAAATCAAGAATAATGAGTAAACTTAAAGAAAAAAAAATGATTATGTCCACAACACCAAAGGGCAGAATTTATACATTAAAATTTGGTAACAACTATCTTCTAAGAGGAATTATGAAAGTTCTTCAAGAAAATGGATTTATCTCTGATTTTTTAGAGCATAACTAAAACAAATTTCCTTAATTTTTAAATATTGTTACTTTTTATACAAAAATAATATTATTAAACAAATAATAATCACACTAAAAATATTTAATAATTTATTTATCACAATTTAAACATTATAGAATATAATACAAACAAATAATTTTGGGAGTTGAATTATGAATTGGAAATGGGAAATGATTAACTCAACTTCTTTTACGCATTGGCTGATTTATAATTATAATATATTGAAAGAAATATGTTATAATATTTTCAATACATTGAAAAGGAAGTGATATGTCAGCAGTTGTCTCATTGGAAAAATTGTATGAGTTTTCTAACCTTTATTTCTCTTTACCCACGCCAAAGTTTAAACGGTATCTTTATGATGAAATTGATTTTTCCTCGAAGATTATAGGGATTTTAGGGCAAAGAGGTGTGGGTAAAACGATTCTTATGAGACAAATTGCACAGAACTATGATATTGAATCTTCTAAAATGTTGTATATCAGTGCGGATAATATTGTCAATAGTTTGGTTGATATTGCCAAAGAGTTTAGTGCATTTGGTGGGAAGTTACTGATTATAGATGAGATACACAAAGCGGATAATTTTGCCAATGAATTAAAAACAATATATGATTTCTTAGATTTAAAGGTGATATTTTCAGGTTCATCTGCTCTTGAAATAGAAAACAGTAAAGTGGATTTAAGTCGAAGAGTTCTTTTTTATGAGTTGCACTCTTTATCGTTCAGAGAGTTTTTAGCCATAAGATTTGATATAGAGTTGCCACAAAAAAGTTTTTCAGAGATTTTACAGAATCATCAAGATATTACGGCAAAAATACAACAACATATAAAACCTTTAGAGTATTTTGCTTATTATAAAGAGTTTGGTACCTATCCATTTTTTACTGAAGGAGAAAAGGGGTACAGTTTAAGACTAAATGAAGTTATTAATATCATTTTAGACAGTGAAGTGGCGACCATTTATAATGTTGACAGTGATAAGATAAATACCATTAGAAAGCTTTTACGACTTCTTTGTAGCAGTGTTCCCGTTGAGCTTAATATCCAAAATATCGCACAAAATGCAGGGATAAGTAGAAATACTCTTTATTCATATTTGTACTATTTACAAAAAGCCAATCTCCTTGAGATAATTGGTGGAAATTTTGCCCATAAAAAACTTCTCAATAAGCCAGATAAAATTTATCTTGAAAATATTAACTTATACAATATTTTATGTTCAAACCAAAATATTGGCAGTCTTCGTGAAAGCTTTTTTGTTTCTCAACTTAAAATTAAGCACACCATAAAATATGTGCAAAAGGGCGATTTTATAGTAGATGACACATATACATTTGAAATAGGTGGAAAAAATAAATCGTTTGAACAAATCAAAGATGTCCCCAACAGTTTTGTGGTAGCCGATGATATTGAAGTGGGATTTAAAAATAAAATCCCACTTTGGCTTTTTGGCTTTTTGTATTGAGTCTAAAACACTAAATGCTTAACACTCCAAAATAAACCAATCCTTGATACGTCGCACTTGCAGCAACCCCAGCTGCAATTCCTGCTACGACGTCATCGCCCATTACGCCCCAACCACCTTCTACGTTTTTGTCAATTCGTCCTATAATGGAAGGTTTCCAAATATCAAAAAGTCGGAAGTAGATAAAGGCTAAAGGAGCTAAGTAGAGCATATTGTCGTTATTGATACTGCAAATGCTTAGTGCCAACCACATACCTGCGAGTTCATCGATGACGATTTCTTTGCCATCGTGAGCGCCGACTTCTTTTTCATAGATATTGATTTGTTTAACGGCAATGACCGTGATTAAAATGGAGAGCATAAAAAGGTTTGAATCGGAGATAAACTGCAACAATCCCAATCCTAAAATAAGTGCCAACAAACTTCCTACAGTTCCAGGAGCAATGGGGCTAAGGCCGGTGTAAAAAAGTGTTAAAAATAGTTTTCGCATAGGGTTTCCTTATTTTTTCTTTTCAATATTGAGTTTTTTTCGTTTTTCCCACAATGATTTTCTTGAAATTCCTAACTTTTTAGACAATTCGGTGTCGGGATATTTGCCTTGAAAAGAGATAACCATGAGTTTAACGTAGTCGTTAATGGTCATAATATTATCGTTGATAACCACCACGTCATTTTTTTTGAGTTCGCCTTTGTGGTACGGGAAATCGAGTTCATTTTCCAGAGAGCAAATAATACATTTTTTATCTTCAATAAGCATATTAATAAGATCTTTAGAACTCTTTTTAAGGGTATGATAATCGGTTAAATAAAGAAGTTCTTTCCCGCTGTTTTGAATCTCTTTTTGCCAGTTGTCTTTGGATAACGAGATAAATTTAATGGTGGTATTGAGTTTAGCCGCAAAGTCAAACGCGATTTTATCCACACACATTTGTGAATTGGTTTCAATCAGTAATGGCAGTTCAAAATAGAGATTGGTTTTGGGCATATCCAAATCTCTGAAAATAAAGTCCAAATAACTTTTCATGGTGGTGAGTTCACGTTTAAGTTGTCGACAATCTCTGTAGTGATAAATCTTTCGTAACAACTCATCCATAATAAAAGGTTTAATAATATAATCTTTCGCACCACTTTTAATCGGATCAGTGACCGTTTCATCGCTAATATAGGAAACCAATAAAATAAAAATAGAATCGGGAAACTTTTTAATAATTTCATTGTTATTGACATTGGGCATTGAAGTTGAAAGCAAAACGATGTCGAAATTTTCGTGTAAAGGAACGGCATCGGCAGTTTCAACATAGACACACGAATGTCCATCATCTAAAAGTCGTGAGACCACTTTTTGTGCCAAATAGACTTCGTTTTCAATAATCAATATATTCATAGCGCTTTCCAATTATAATAATTTAACGTGGCACTGCTTTGTACAGCAATCCCTTCTTTTCTTCCAATAAATCCCAACTTTTCAGCGGTTGTTGCTTTGATATTGACAAACTGTTTTTCAATATTCAACACTTCCGCTAAAAGAGTTTTTATTTGCATTTTATAGGGATTAATTTTGGGTTGTTGCGCAATAATTGTAACATCCACATTGACAATCTCATATCCTACATTTTTTATAAATTCAACAATAGTGTTCAACAATTTTGTTGAATCGATGTTTTTATACTCTTCTTGTGTATCGGGGAAAAATTCTCCAATATCTCCAGCACCCGCAGCCCCTAAAAGAGCGTCAATCACAGAGTGAATTAAAACATCTCCATCGCTGTGGGCTTTAAAACCATACGGCACATCAATCAAAACTCCCCCTAAAACCATGGGTTTTCCCTCTTCAAAAGGGTGAATATCAAACCCTGTTCCCGTAAAATAGCTGTTTGCTGGCGCTTTTAAACAAGCAACCTCTTGTAAGTCTTTTTCAAAGGTGAGTTTCAAAGAGGCACAATCTCCCAAAACATACGTAACTTTTCCACCCATTGCTTTTATGGCAGAACTGTCATCTGTGTATTCAACTGCTGTACTTAATGCCAATTTTAGGGTATTTGTTGTGGATAACTGAGGAGTTTGTATGAGTTTAACTGCTTCTCTGTCAATTGTTTGATGCTCATACACAACCGTATCACTTACATTAACGTAAGGAACAATGCAATCGGCATTCCCTTTTTGCGCAATGATATTATCAATAACTTGAGCAGGAACGCAACTTCGAGCCACATCACTTATCATGACATAAGGCGTAGAAACATGTTCAAGTGCATTTTTCATGGATTGTTGTCGGGTGTTTCCACCTGCAACATAGGTTAAACTCTCATCAAAATTTGCCATATACGACAATTCATTGGAAGAAGAAACAACGATAATTTTAGAGAAAGAATAATACGAGGATAGTTTTTTTGTTACAAATAGCCACAAAGGAGTGTGTTCGATACGTAGCCACTGTTTTTTAGGTTTTAGTCCAAATCGTGAGGAATTTCCTGCACATAGCATTACCAGTGTAATGTCACTCAAAATCACTCCTTGTGTAAAAAAGTTACATATTTTAATGAAATAAAGCTTAATTTTCACTCATCCTAAAAGTTAATTCAAATTCTTTATCTTTTAATAATACAAAAAGAAACGCTTAAAACTAATAAACTCAATTTAGTTTTAATAATTAAGGTTTTCTAATTTTAATTCGCTATAATTTTTTAAAAATTTAATAGGATTTAGGTATGAGAAATTGGCTGGAAAATCATAAAAATGATGCAGTAAGAACACAAATGTATTATGCTAAAAAAGGCATAATAACACCCGATATGGAATATGTAGCAAAAATTGAAAAACTTGACGTTGAATTAGTCCGAAGTGAAATTGCTCGAGGAAGATTGATTATCCCTGCAAATGTTAACCACAAAAATCTAGTTCCTATGGCAATTGGAATTGCCTCAACGTGTAAAATCAATGCCAATATTGGATCATCGGCATTGGCCAGTGATATCAATGGCGAAGTTGAAAAAGTCGACGTTTGTTTAAAACATGGTGCGGATACGATTATGGATTTAAGTACAGGTGGTGACCTTGATTCTATTCGTGAAGCGGTAATTGCCCATTCAAGTGTTCCTGTTGGAACCGTGCCTATTTATCAAATCATCCACGATTGTGGGAATGACATCAACAATTTAACCATCGAAGCGATGCTTAAAACGTTGGAAAAACAAGCGCAACAAGGGGTGAGTTATTTTACCATTCACGCAGGATTTTTACTCCAATTCATGCCTCACGTGGCAAAACGAAAAATGGGAATTGTATCACGAGGAGGCTCTTTAATGGCATCTTGGATGATGCATTATCATAAAGAAAATCCTTTTTATGAAGCGTATGATGACATTTTAGATATTTGTAGAAAATACGATGTATCACTCTCTTTAGGGGACAGTTTACGACCCGGGTGTTTAGCTGATGCTAGCGATGAAGCCCAATTAAGTGAGCTAAAAATCTTAGGAGAATTAACCTTACGAGCATGGGAAAAAGATGTGCAAGTCATGATTGAAGGACCAGGACATGTGCCTTTAAATCAAGTTGAACGAAACATGAAAATTGAGCGGGAATATTGCCATGAAGCACCGTTTTATATCTTAGGACCACTTACGACGGATATTGCAGCAGGATATGATCATATCAGTTCAGCCATTGGTGCTGCAGTAGGAGGTTGGCATGGGGCTTCAATGTTGTGTTATGTAACGCCTAAAGAGCATTTGGGATTGCCTAATGCCAAAGATGTTCGAGAAGGTATTATTGCGTATAAAATTGCCGCACACAGTGCCGATATTGCACGAGGAAGAAAAGATGCCCGAGTACGAGACGATGAAATGTCCGATGCACGATACAGCTTTGATTGGAATCGACAATTTGAATTATGCTTAGATCCAGAACGAGCCAAAGAGTATCACGATGAAACGTTACCTCAAGATGTATTTAAAGAAGCAGAATTTTGTTCAATGTGTGGACCAAAATTTTGCTCGTATAAAATTACTCAACAAATTGTTGAAGCTCACCCAGTTACCATGGGAAATAAATAGTAAAAAAGCCTTGTGTATGCAAGGCTTTTTTTATTATAATATCTTTTTAGTAAAAATATTTTTACTAAATTTTAAAATGTTTAAATTTAAATGTTTAAATTAAGACAAAAATTATCCTATTTAAATTATAATACAAAAAATTAATACAAAGGAAGAAATATGGCAACAGTTTCTGATATTAAAAATGCCCTTCAATCGGTTTTATACCCAGGTTTTCAAAAATCAATTATGGATTTTGGTTTTGTTAAAGATGTCGAGTTGATTAACGAGCAAAGTTGTGCGATTCACTTAGAAATTACTTCAAGTGCCCCAGACGTTGAGAACAAATTAAAAGCGGATATTACAGCCTCTTTAAGTTCAATTGGATTGGTGAATATTGCCATTAATCTTAAAAAACCCGAAGCAGCAAAGCAACAAAGCAACTCAATGAGTGGAAAAAATGTCGCTCCTCAAATTAAAAACTTTGTTATGGTCAGTTCAGGAAAAGGGGGAGTAGGTAAATCTACTACTACCGTTAACTTAGCCGTAGCAGCTGCCATGCAAGGAAAACGAGTGGGAATTTTAGATGCCGATATTTATGGTCCCAATATTCCTCGTATGATGGGTTTACAAGGTCTTGAAGTTGAAGTCGTGGGAAATAAAGCCAAACCGTTTAAAGCGTATGGGGTGGATGTCATGTCAATGGGATCACTCATGGATGAAGGTCAAGCACTTATTTGGCGAGGGGCAATGATTATGAAAGCCATTGAACAACTTTTACGTGATATTTTATGGGAAGAGTTAGATATCTTATTTATCGATATGCCTCCGGGAACGGGTGATGCTCAATTAACACTGGCTCAAAGTGTTCCAGTTACTGCAGGGGTTAACGTAACAACTCCTCAACACGTTGCCTTAGATGATTCAAGAAGAAGCTTAGATATGTTTAAGAAACTTCATATTCCCATTGCAGGAATTATTGAAAATATGAGTGGATTTATTTGCCCTAATTGCGAAACCGAATCCGATATTTTTGGAAAAGGAACGTGCGAAGAATTGGCAAAAACCTACGGAACACAAGTATTAGCCAATATCCCCATTGAACCAGCTATCAGACTTGGTGGCGATGAAGGTAAACCCATTGTCTATTTTTATCCAGAGAGTATTTC
Source organism: Arcobacteraceae bacterium (assembly GCA_041672515.1). GTDB lineage: Bacteria > Campylobacterota > Campylobacteria > Campylobacterales > Arcobacteraceae > Marinarcus. Next base: position 2,480 of record JBAYZM010000078.1, on the reverse strand, counting down.
AGCCAAACGATACATGCGAGCAGCTGAAAATATTATTGCACAAATCGATAAAGTTAATGCCAATGGAGGTGCCAGTAATGCAGAAATTCAACCCACAACTCCTCCCGGAGTGAGTGCTTGTTCAACCGCAGGTGCAGCAAAAACACAACACAATCATGAGCATAAAAGCGGTGGATGTGGTTGTAATTAAGAGTAAGTAGAAAGTAGTGAAAAGTGAGTGGAATAGAAAACTACTCACTTCTTACCACTCACCATTTACTAATCTGTGATACGATATAATTCCTAAAATTTTTTTAGGAATTATATGTACAAAAATATTGAAACTTCATTGGCTCATCTTCAAGAGTTTTCCTCTATTAAAGACCCTTATGCTTCTTCTCATTTTCCTATTTACAACACAGGAACCTTTGATTTAAAAAAACAAATTGCCAATAATAATGATAAAATTTATGACTACACAAGAAGTGATAATCCAACACGTGAAGTATTAGAAAACTTTTTTACCCATGCTGAAAATGCAGCAGGATGTGTTTGTACTCATACAGGTATTGCAGCGGTTGCACTTTTATTTGAAACGGTGTTAAAAGCCAATTCCCATATTTTGGTTGAAGCCGATTGTTATGGTGGAACATTTCGATTATTAAAGATTTTTAAAGAAAAATATAATATAACCGTACATTTTGCCAATTTTTTAGAACATGAAACGTTAGTGGAAATTTTGAAAACTAATCGCATAGATTTAGTGTTATGTGAGTCACCTACGAATCCGGGGCTTAAAATTATTGATTTAAAAGCCGTGGCTGTTTTATGCCAACAACACAACGCTTTGTTTGCAGTGGACAACTCCTTGGCAACATTTATTTCACAAAAACCGCTCGATTTAGGGGCTGATTTTTCGCTGTTTTCAACAACTAAATATATCAGTGGACACGGAAGTGTCGTTGCGGGTGCAATTGTGGCAAAAACACAAACACAAGCAAATGAGTTACACTACTATGCCAATGCTCATGGACGAAGTCAAAATCCTATGGATGTTTTTTTGATAGGATTAGGGCTTCCAACGCTTAAAATACGAATGCAAGAGCATTTAAAATCGGCTTTGGAAGTCATAGCTTTTTTAGAAAAACAAAGTTATATTCAATCGGTTAATTTTCCTGCACTTCCAAGCCATCCTCAATATGAGTTGGCAAAACAACAAATGAAGTATATTCCCGCGGTGTTTACGGTGGATTTTAAAAGTGTGGAACAAGCAGAAAAGTTTATTGAAAACACCAAGATTTTTGGAGAAAAATGCTCATTTGGAAGCCCTGATTCTCGTGTTGAAATTCCTGCAAAAATCTCTCACGCCTCTTTTTCTAAAGCTGAGTTAGCGGCTATTGGAATCAGTGATGCTACGGTGCGTTTTTCCATTGGTTTGGAAAATGTAGAAGATTTAATTGAAGATATACAACAAGCAGTACAATAAAATGTCAACAACTGTTTTTGAGCCAATAGTCTGTGGAGAGACATTGCCTGTGCACAATGTGCATGCGGTTTCTGTTTCTATGCCAACTTTGCAAGATGTGATTGATTACGAAGAGCAAACTTTAGCCATCAAAGAAAAAATAAAAAGTGGCTACCCTCGTTTTGTGTTGCATCCGTACTTAAAACTCATGGCAGAATTTCTAAAAGAAAAATACAATGTGCCCAATCAGTATGAAGTGGTGTTATTAAGTTCCCAAAAAGCGGTCAAAATTGTGAGTGAAAAATATTTTATTCATAACCCTTTTACCATAAATGAACCGTTTGGTGTGATTTTAGTCTTAAATAACACCAGCCAGCTTCAAAAGGTTCTTACCTTTATTCAACATGTGGGCTGCAACCTCTCTTCTCGATTTGCCCAAGAGTATTTACTGGACAATAAGGTTATTCATAATCGGCATGAAGAAGAACTGGAATCCCGTGAAACGGCTTATGAAACCGTAGTTTCAACACTTGCCACTGCCTATGAACAGCCCAAAGAGAATATTTGTTTGGCACCTTCAGGTATGAACGCCATTTACGCTGTTTTAAAAGGTCTAAAGTCGATACAAGCGAAAAATGGTCGTACGATTTTAGTGCAGTTTGGTTGGTTGTATTTGGATACGATGAATATTGTCCAACATCATTTTAAGAATTCAAAGATTTTTTACAGTATCAATCATTTGGATGCACTTGAGAGGTATTTAAAAGAAGAGGGCTTAAAAGTCTCAGCCATTATTACAGAAGTTCCTACGAATCCACTGGTTCAAACGGTGGATTTGGTGCGATTAAAAAGCTTGTGCAGTGCGTATAATATTCCACTGGTGATTGACTCAACATTGGCAACGGCGTATAATTTGGACTTAAAACCTTATGCCGATATTTTAGTGGAGTCCTTAACCAAATTTGCGTGTGGCAATGCCGATGTTCTTATGGGTGCTTTGATTTTAAATGAGAATTCAAATATTGGTGTGATTAAA
>JBAYZM010000077.1:0-10049 GCA_041672515.1 Arcobacteraceae bacterium | reverse complement strand
GACTTTTACTTTGTTCCCATTTCTCTCAATTCTCTCTTGTCCTGCAAGTGTCATACCTTCATGGACTTCACCTGTTCGGCTGTTTGTACCAATTTCATACCCTTTAGCAGGTTTGATTTTACTCGCATGAATGGTGACTAAATCATGAGGTTCTCCCAATGGCAGAGGCATATCGTAAATGAGTTCCATTTTGTCGCTGTTAATATCAATTAACTGGTGACTTTGTGGGTGCAATGGACCAACAGGTAAAAATCGATCAATTGATAATTTATTTAAAGCAATTGCATATTTCCCTCTTGGTTTACTTGATTTTCCTTCCATGGTGTCTAAGTGTCCAATATTGTAGTGAACATTGACTCTGTCAAGGACTTTTAAGTTTTTATAATCCCATTTAACAATTTGTGAATCGACATACAATGAGGTATAAACAATGCCATCTTTTTCATCAAAAGTGTGATGCAATGGTCCAAGTCCCAGTTCAAGTTGTCCATACAAAGATTTTTTGAAATCTAAGATAGGAATACCATAAGGATCTTTACCTACAAACTCTTTTTTATCAATTTGTTCTTTGATTTTTTGGAAATCATACACAGATGCGTGAGTATCGAGTTTTCCCCCTACAATAATAAATCGACCATCGGGTGTTACATCTGAACCGTGTGGTGATTTGGCTTCCGGAATTAAAAACAAAGCTCCACCTTTTACAGCGGCTTCAATGGTAACTACTCTATGATTGTTAATGACTTTGACATTTTTAGGATCTTTTGCCAGTTCAGCGATTTTTTGCCAATTGTATACGTGTAAGTAGTCCGTATCATTTCTTGACATTCCTGCTTCAAAAGGAGGTTTTCCTTGCTCAATTCCTCCGGTGTACATTTCAGAGTTAAAGCTGTTGGTAAATCCCCAACCCATAGAAATACCTTTTCCGGCATCACTTAAATCTTGCATGTACGGAGGAAGCTCTAACGTAAAAGACTCTTTTTCATTGATTTTCCCTTTGGCATAATCAAATTTCCATAGGGTAACTCCCCCTCGATATTTCTCTTCATACATCTCAATTGGGAAGTATTCATTTTCATACGGTGCTGCATATTGTGCTGCATCAATGATGTATTCAGTATTTGGCGTAACAAAACTTCCACCATGAGTACTTCTTAAAACGGGATTGACCACAATTTGAGTGGTTTCAAAATCGTGTAAGTTAATGACGGCAATTCTTGGATTGGCTTTATCGTTAATAAAAAGATAATCTCCGACATATTCCCCATTTTTTTCACTAAAATTGGGATGGTGAGTATCTCCCCATTTAATCTCTTGACCCCTTATATATCCACTTTCAAGAACTTTTTTTGATTCATTATCAAAACCATATCCTTGCCAAGGTTCGGGTGTAAATACCCCAATATATTTTAAAAGTCTCATAGAAGGAACACCATAGACAATGACTTGTCCACTTTGTCCACCTGAACTAAAAGCGTAGTATTCATCTTTCATTCCCGTTGGAGTATAGGTTTTAGCTGCGGCTAAAATATCTCTTTCGGTTAATCCTCGATCTTTCATTACTTGTTCTAAAGTATTACTTGCGGTTGCCACACCAGCAGAAATAACACTTCCAAGAATAAGTGATGAGAGTAAATTTAACTGTTTCATCTTCTCTCTCCTTGAAATAAATTAATTAAGGAATCCCTTAATTAGCCATACAACAACAATTTTTCAAAACAGGCACAAAATTGTTACCTCTTTTGAATAAACGCAATATTGTATACTTTTATGAGATTTTTTAAATTGACATATATCAATGTAATTAGTTTAAAGAGTTAAGCTTTATTAAATATTGTTATGTGAATTATAAGCTAAGCTTAACTGTTTTGACAGTGTGCTTTTAGCTTATCGAGTTCATTTTTGAGTTCTTGAAGGCGTTTGGTCGAAGCAATTAAATCTTCAGTGGATTCAATGACCATATCTTCACTTTTATTAAGTTGCTTAGAAATGGTCGCAGAGTCTTTTAAATCGTCCAAGATTTTATCAAACTCATCGGTAATTTCTTCTAATTTATTGGCAGCTTGTTTGGATTGTTCAATTGCACTGGTTGAGAATTCCATGGCGGAGTTGATTTTATTGATAAAACAATTAATGGTGTCTGAAACTTCAACAATTTCGCGTTCGGCTTTCATATCAATGGGTTTAAGATGTTCAATTTCATCACTTAAAATGAGTTTTTTAGTCGAATCAATAAAGTTTTGTGCATTTTGTTCAATCTCTTTTAATTTGATAAAACCGTATAAAAAAAGAAGTAACAATACCAACGCTGCACCGTATTGAAAATATTTTAAGTATTTGGTTTTATTCTCAGCATACAAGGTGTACAGATGTACGAGATTATCCACTTCTTTGAGTAAAACGGTATTGGTGTTATAAATGGTATCAACAAAAAGTTGAGTGTGTTTGGAGTAGTTATCTTTTTCCAATAAAAGCTCACGTTTAAAATCTTGCACATTTTGGTTGTAATTGTTCCAAATAATATCAATGATATAAAACTGCGTGGCAATATTTTCAGTAGGAACAGGTTTAATGCCTAAAAGGTCATTGCCATTTTTTAATGAGTTTAAACTGTAAACAAACTCTTGAATGGCCGCATCGAGTTCAATAAAATTGCTTGATTTGGTTTGATGTAAATAAAAAACATTTTTAGCAATTTTTTGTGTGAGCATTCGTTGTTTTCCCACAATATTAATAATCAACGCATCTTTGGTATTATTTTCATTTAAATAAATGGTGGTTCCAATAATACAAAGTGTTAAAAAAACAAGCAAAGCCCCCAGTGTTTTTATTTTGGTACTGATTTTTTGGGTTTTCATACGGCTACTCCTCTAAAGATGGCAGTTAATTCATCGTGATTTAATAGTATAACTTCTCCACTAACAATGTCAATGACTTTGTTTCGTGCCAGACGTTTTAAAACACGAGAGAGTGTTTCAGGTTGGATATGCAGTAAAAAAGAGACCTCTTGGCGTTTTAAGTGGTTGAACATCTCTAAATCGTTGTATAACATAAAAGCAACTTTTGCTGTGGCGTCAAAAACCAATTCACGGTTAATGATACATTGCAGTTGTTGCGTCTTTTTTAAAAGTTCTTCAATAAACTCTTGAGTTAAAATATTTTTAGATAAAAAAAGTTTGGTAAACTTTTGAAAATTAATGGACAAAATTTCTGAATCGCGAACGAACTCGGCATTGGAAAAACAAAAAATCTCTTTTTGTCGTAAAGAAGAGAGTTCGGAAATCATGCAGTTTTCATGAATATGGTAAAGAAAGATTTCGTTGTCAAATTTATCGACTTTGTAGACTTTGAGTAAGCCTTTTATTAAAAACATTAAGTTAGTCGTGTTTTCACTTTCGTAATATAAAATGGAATCTTTAGAAAATTTTTTAACCGAAGCAATTTGGCAAATTTGTTCAATTTGTTCTTGGTTTAAAGTCTTAAAAAAGTCAATTGAATTAATAATTTCTTGTAAAGTCAAACTAGGTACCTAATACTATTTTATTTAAGCCATTTTATATTATCCTAACGAAATTTATAATTAAGTGATTGATATGTTAATAGATGGACACAACCGAGTTGTTGATTATTTAAGGGTCTCAGTGACCGAACGATGTAATTTTAGATGCCAATATTGTATGCCAGAAAAACCATTTTCATGGGTTCCTAAAGAAAATTTACTCTCCTATGAAGATTTATTTGCTTTTGTAAAAGTGTGCATTGATGAGGGCGTTAAAAAAGTCAGAATTACAGGTGGTGAACCACTGTTACGAGAAGGATTAGAACACTTTATTGCAATGATTGCACAATACAAAAGTGATATTGACTTAGCTTTGACAACCAATGCTTATTTATTACCACAAGCTGCACAAAAATTAAAAGATGCAGGACTTAAACGATTGAATGTCTCTTTGGATTCTTTAAAACCCGAAGTGGCTTTTAAAATTGCCCAAAAAGATGTTTTAGCAACGGTGTTAGAAGGAATCCAAAAAGCGCATGATGTGGGTCTTAAAATAAAAGTCAATTGTGTGCCAATGCAAGGAGTTAATGACGATGAACTCATTGATATTTTGGAATTTTGTAAAGAAAAAGGGTACATCGTACGTTTTATCGAATTTATGGAAAATCAACAAGCTTCTATGAGTACAAAAGGGTATAACTCGCAAGAAATTCAAGACATTATTGCTAAAAAATATCATTTTACGAAATGCGAACGAAAAGGCAGTTCTCCTTCTCAGGATTATCAGCTTGACGATGGTTATGTTTTTGGAATCATAGAACCGCACAAAGACGATTTTTGCTCTACTTGTAATCGAGTACGATTAACAGCCAGTGGAGTGCTGATTCCTTGTTTGTACTTTGAAGATGCTCAAAGTATTAAAGAAGCCATACAAAATAATGATATCCAAAAAGCCACACAAATCTTAAAAAATGTGTTAGCCAATAAACCCGAAAAAAACAAATGGAGTCAAGACAGCACTTCAAGCCGAGCGTTTTATGAAACGGGAGGGTGAGTGTTAAATTAAGAAATCAGAGAGAAAAATTAAAAGTGAAAAGAGGAAATTACTTAAAGTAACTTTAATACTAATTTTCTTATAATACGCCTCCATTGTGAAAACAGTGAGACACTATACCAATCAGGAGGTCATTATGGCTTTAGATCAGGATGTAAAAAGCGAAATTATTGCTAAATACAGAAGAGATGAAAAAGATACAGGTTCTGCGGAAGTTCAAATCGCAGTTTTAACAGAGCAAATTAAAGTTCTTACAGAACATTTAAAGATCAACAAAAAAGATCACTCATCAAGATTAGGATTACTTAAAATGGTAGGTAAAAGAAAAAGACTTCTTAAATACCTAAGAAAAACAGATTACGCTAAATTTACTAGCTTAGTAGCAGATTTAGGAATTAGAGCTAAATAATTTTTTAAAGGTCTTTTTTTAAAGACCTTTATTTCCAACTTCCCAACCTTCTTCAAAATATTCAAACTATAATTTTTAATTCCACAAATCTTAAACATAATTTATGTAAAATAGAAAAATTTAAAAATTAGGAAATTTATGTTACTTACAAAAAAGAGCGAGTATGCATTACTTTCACTTATTTCCATTGCAAAAAGTGATGAACCTAAAAATGTGGATGTCCTTTCTCGTGAGTTAAATATTTCAAAATCTTTTTTAGCAAAAATCATGCAAAACTTAGCCAAATATGAAATCGTAAAATCTTATAAAGGTGTTAATGGTGGATTTATTTTAAATAAACCGTACGATAAAATTACGATTTTAGAAATTACCACAGCAGCGGAAGAAAAAATGCCATCGGTGTTTGAATGCTCTCCTTCGATTGCTTCTTGCCCTTCAGATGTTGGAAGTTGTTGTACCATTTGGCCATTATTGAATAATTTACAAGCAAAAATCAACTTGTTTTTAAAAGATCTCACCTTAAAAGATATTGCCGAATGAAGCTGTTTCATATTTCTCATACCGATTTAGACGGCTACGGCTGTCAGTTACTGACCAAAGAGTTTTTTAAAAAAGGTTTTTTTATCAATGCCAATTATGGCTTAGAAGTAAAACTGAGCATTGGCAAAGTTTTAGAAAAAATAAAAGAGCATTTAGATGAAGAGATTCTTTTTATTATCAGCGATTTGAATTTAACCTTGGGCGAAGCCAAAGATTTGGACAAAGCCATTCTTGAACTCAACAACAACGGAGCAAATATTAAATTGCAACTGTTGGATCATCATATTACGGGAGAAAAGTGTGCGGCAAAATACGATTGGTATTTTTTAGACACCGCACGTTGTGCAACGAAAATTGTATATGACTATTTGTATGATGAGTATGAAGGGTTTTCTTGCGAAGAAAATGCATGGATTAAACCCTTGGTCGATTCGATTAATGCCGTGGATATTTGGCTTGAACACGAAAGTAAAAACTTTGAATTTGGAAAAGTTCTCATGCGATTGGTCACTCAAGCCAATGAAATCAACAGTGTGTTATTTTCCGATGAGAACCGAGAATATCGAATGTGGCTACTTAAAACAACATCGAAGTTTGTCAACGAAACCAATGGCAACATTGCCTTAGATGACAGTATCCATTTTATCAAAAAAGAGTATTTAAAACTCGATGAAAATAACAATACCATGGATAATTTAAGTGCACGTTATTTAGTACAAACCTTAGAGAATAAAAAAGATGAACTCACCATTTACTACAAAACTCACAAAGGGTTATTAACCTACACATTGGGTTCCATTTCTATTCCTGCAAATGCATTTTTAAAATCCAATGAAGAGTATGATTTTTTTATCGATATCAGCCGAAGAGGCGCTATTTCATTGCGTGCCAATGGAAAAGTCGATGTTTCTCAAATGGCTTTAAAACTTGCCAATGGAGGAGGGCATCCTAATGCTGCGGGAGCAAAATTTGATGATTTTACCGAAACGATTAATTATGAAGATGTCAAACACTATATTCAAGAAAAACTTAAAAGGATTGAAAAATGAGTTGTGAAATGCCAACAGTAAATTCAAACAGTAAAGAGATTAAAAAAATATTTGAAGCCACAAAAACCATTGCGATTATTGGGTGTTCCCCCGATGCGAGTAAAGCCAGTAATATGGTTGCAAACTATTTAAAAAATGCAGGATTTATCATTGTTCCTGTGTATCCTAAAGAAGAGGTTATTTTAGGAGAAAAAGTGTATCGAAGCTTGAGTGAGATTCCTTTTAAGATTGACATGGTGGATATTTTCAGAAAACCCGATGTGATTGCCGAAGTCATTGATGAAGCCATTATGAGAGGTGACGTTGATACGGTTTGGACACAACTGGGACTAGTAAACAATGAAGCCGCACAAAAAGCCAAAGATGCCGGTATGAAAGTCGTACAAAACCACTGTACAAAAATCGAACACAAAGCCTTATTTTCAGAGTAAGAAGTAAAGAGTGAAAAGTAACGAGTGACGAGTTAAGTGAGATACTTCTCACTTTTTACTATTCACTTCTTTCAAATCTTACACGTAGGATTGCTCGATAAAATTAACGTAGCAATGGTTCCTTTTATTTCATCGGGTCTGTTTTTTAAACTGATTGTTGCCCCCAAGGTGTCGGCTGCATTTTTGGCTAAAAATAGTCCTAATCCTGCTCCTGATTCTGCACCTACACGTTTAAATGGGGCAAATAAATCAATGCTCTCATCAATTCCTATACCTTCATCAATGACTTCAATGACAGCGGTATTTTTACTTTTATATAAATTCACTTGAATGTTATTGCCTTTAGGGGTAAACTTAATGGCATTTTGTACAAAGTTTTGAATAATATGTGTCAGTAAAGTAGGTTGAATAATGGTAATAAACGATTTGAGTTTCGTATTAAAATGTAAATTGACCTCTTTTTGTTCTGAAAGCAATCGGTAATCATTGATTTTAGAGTTTAAAAAATTGACAATATCCAGTTCAACTGGTTTTTCAAACTGCGCTCCTTCGGCTCGTCCGATGTCTAAAATAGAAGTAATCATTTTATTCATTTCATTGATTTGAGAAATAGTCAGTTTTAGGGTTTCTTCATATTTATCGCACTCTCGTTTTTTCATTAAGGTGACTTCATTTTTAAGTTTCATAACCGCTAAGGGTGTTTTGAGTTCGTGTGCTGCTCCAATAAAAAGTTCTTTTTTAAATTTGACAAAGTTTTGTATTTTATTGGTTAAGGTATTAATGGAATTGGCTAAAGGGTGAAACTCAATGGGAAGAGTATTTTTATCGATTTGGGTTAAAAAGTTTTCATTCATATTGGAGAGTTTTTCTGTAATTTGAATAATGGGTTTTAATAACGTCTTAGAAACCGTAAACGCATATAAAATAACCATAATTAAACCACCCAGACTTAAAAGTAAAATATTGTTAAAAATTTTGCTGAGCATTTTTCGCGAAGAGTTGATATTTTTGGTAATTTTTATAAATTTTTTTTCCGATAATTCAAAAGGATACAGCAGTTGTACAAAATAGTCGTCGTTTTGTTTAAAGTTAATGTATTTAATATCATTGACCTCTTCTATTGCCACAATGTCAACATTGACATCACCTAAAGTAATGACATTAAACGTAGCATCTTGAAATTTAGACTCTTTGCTGACTTTGTAAATGAGTTTGGCATCTTGTAAAAGTCCATCTTTGATGTCTTCATAAATGGTAGCTTTGGTGTAACCGTAAAAAATAAAAGAGAGAGTGACGATAAAAATCGAAGTAGCAAAGATAAGTTTCTGGTGAAATTGCTTATAAATGCTCTTCGAGTTTCGCATAAGAGGGCTTCTTAGTTGTTGTTAGATGTATCGCTTGTTGTGTTTGGATAACAAAATCGATAACCTCTTCTTCGGATAGTTTCAATGGTTGAAATATTTAAAGGTTTATCCATTTTTTGTCTGATTTGGTTAATCGCAACTTCAATAACGTTTGGTGTTACTAATTCGGGTTCTTCCCAAATCGCATCAAGCAATTGTTCTTTAGAAACAATTTGATCTCTGTGTCGTGCAAGGTGTGTTAAAACTTCAAAAGGTTTCCCTTTTAATTCAATCTCTTCACCGTCGTACATGATTTTTTCTTCATCTGGATTAATTGATAAGTCATCAATTTCGATAATATTAGTACCACCAAATCGAAGTCTTGCTTCAATTCGTGCCAATAAAATATCAAAATCAAATGGTTTTTTAATATAGTCATCTGCCCCTGATTTAAGCGCTTCAATTTCACTTTCTTTATCATCTCGTGCTGAAAGAATAACCACAGCGGTTCTTGAACTTCTGTTTTTTACAATTTTACATAATTCAATTCCATCACCATCGGGTAACATCCAATCTGTTAATACTAAATCATAATTTCTAATGTCAATAAAATATTCAGCGTCTTTATAATTTTCTGCTGTATCTACTTGGTAACCAAAATCTGTTAAGCCTTCTTGTAGTGTTCGGTTAAGTGTAATTTCGTCTTCAATGATTAAAATTCTCATAAATGGATATCCTTTTTTATAAAGTCATTTTGTGCTTTAAGTTGAGCTTAAATTTAAGTTAAGTTTAAATTTTCGGAATTATATCATAAGAATTTGATTTTTTAAAGGGTTTTTAAGTTAAATTTTAAAAATTCTTAAAAATAGTGCAACGATACTTTATTTGGATTATGATACAATGCCATTCAAGTATTATTAACGCCTTGTTGATAAAAAGACGATCAAATAACACGTAAAAAACCTCAAAGGAAATGTATGCAAAATAGAGTTACCAGTAGAAAATTAGTTTTAAGTTTAGTGACAGCTTTGGCAATCGCAACGACAAGTTTAAGTGCAAAAGATGTGTACGCAACGGTTGATGGTGAGAATGTTACCAAAGAAGATATTGCTGTTGTTTTAAGAAACCCACAAGTTAATTTTGATACGTTACCAGAAAAAACACAAGAAATGGTTATTACTCAATTGGTTGAGAAAAAACTCTTAACAAAATCAGCACTGCAAAGTGGTGTTGAAAAAAACGCTTCATTTAAAGAAGCATTGGAAAAAATTAAAAAAGATTTGGCATTAGAAATTTGGATGCAAGAAGAGTTTAAAAAAGTGCAAGTCACAGACAAAGAAGTGAGCGATTACTTTGCACAAAACCCAGACCAATTTGTAACGCCTGAAAAATTAAATGCTCGACATATTTTAGTTCAAACGGAAGAAGAAGCAAAAAGTATTATTAAAACATTGGATGCTTCAAAAAATAAATTAGAAGATTTTATTGAATTAGCCAAAACAAAATCAACAGGACCTACCGGTAAAAATGGTGGTTCTTTAGGTGAGTTTGCCGCCAATCAAATGGTGCCAGAGTTTTCAAGTGCTGCAAGTGCTTTAAAAAAAGGAACGTATTCTAAAACTCCTGTAAAAACACAATTTGGATTTCATGTTATTTATTTAGAAGATAAAACACCGTCTAAAAAATTAACGTTTGAAGAAGTCAAAGGTCAAATTAAACAAGTT